>CALWMT010000055.1 GCA_944382045.1 uncultured Enterocloster sp.
GCCTGCTTTGATTATTCACACCTTGGAACCATTATTTCCGTATCTGGAGCAAACTTCCTGGAATCCGTAGGATTTACGGGCCTGCCCCTGCTTGTATGCTTCATCGTGCTGACCGCATGCATCAATATCTTTATCGCGGTTGACTCCGCAAAGTGGGCGATCATGGCTCCGATTTTTGTGCCGATGTTTATGCGCCTCGGCTTCTCACCGGAGCTCACCCAGGCCGCCTACCGTATCGGCGATTCCAGCACCAATATTATCGCGCCCCTGATGCCCTTCTTCGTGCTTACGGTGGCGTTCTTCCAGAAGTATGATAAGAAGGCCGGAATCGGAAGCGTTATTTCCACCATGCTTCCCTACTCCCTGTGCTTCCTGATTGGATGGATTATCTTCTTCTCCATCTGGTATCTGCTGGGACTGCCCCTTGGACCTGGATCACCCACGTTCTACACCCCACTGTAAGCCGCTGCCCGCAGCATTGCCTGCTGGGACAGGCGCACTGCGGCAAAAAATTGAGGAGGTATTTCTATGCAGCCAAAAGAAAAACGTATCAAACAGCTTTTACAGGAAAATGGGCTGGACGGAGCCATTGTCTCCTCCCCCGAGAATTTCCACTATGTGACCGGCTTTGGCGGCCACCAGCACACCGTGTCCCGCCAGCCTGGCTTTACCCTGGCGGTAATGCGGGCGGATGACAAGGTTCCCACCCACATTACGACTATGGACTTTGAGGCGGCTACCTTCCGCATCAAATCCGCAGGCCTGGGCTTCGTCCTGGATCCCTATGACACCTGGGTTGGACTTAAGACCTGGGGAGAGATCGCGGAGGGCGCTCCCACTGTGGACAAGGTGCGGATGGAGAGCTCCAATGACAAGCTGGAGGCTTTTGTGAAGGCCTGCGATCTGGCCGACAAGCGCATCGGCATTGAGATGGACTATCTGCCCATGAATTACTATAAGATGCTGACGGAGAAATTCCCGGAGGCTGAGTTTGTGAATATTTCCGATCTCTTTGTCTATGCCAGAAGCGTGAAGACGCCGGAGGAGATCCAGATGTTTAGGGATCTGTGCCGCGCGGCGGATCATGGCTTTACCGAGGTGAGCAAGATTGCCAGAGTGGGCGTGACGGAGAAGGAGCTTGTGCAGTGCTTCCGTGAGGATGTGATCAAGTCCGGCTTCTGTGCTCCCAGCTCCTGGTCTATGTTCTCCACCGGTCCATCCGCTTCCCGTCTGACTATACCGGGAGACGGCGTGGCAAAGGACGGGGATGTGATTAAATTCGACGCGGGTGTCAACGCGGAGTTTGACTTTTACACCACGGACACCTCCCGCGCCTGGATTGTGGGAAATGGGGATCCCACTCTTATGAAGCTGAAGGATCGGCTCTATGAGGGGCAGCGGCGTATGATCGCCGCAGCGAAGCCTGGACTTCCCATCAATGAGCTGTACCACACGGCCTACGACTATGTGAAGGAGATGTTCCCCTGCTACCGCAGAGGCCATCAGGGCCACTCCATCAGCATGGGACCCGCTACTGCTGAGGCGCCCTATATCAACGCCGCGGAGACACGGCCTCTGGAGCCCGGCATGGTGCTGGCCATGGAGGTTCCCTGCTACATCGACGGGGTAGCCGGCTTCAACATCGAGGATATGGTGCTGATCACAGAGGACGGCTGTGAGGTGCTGACGCCGAACACGCCCCACTACCTGTGATTAGTAACCGTTCAGGCGGCGGGCATCTTCTTGCCCGGCCATAGGCCGGACAAGAAGCATCGGATGTCCATCCGATGTGCAGGAATGGCGTGACAAAACCGGAAAATCCGGTTATACTTAAAACGTAACTGTTCAGGCCGGGCAAGAGGATGCCCGTCCTGAATCGTTACATTAAAGCTATCCGGGGGGCCTGCGCTGCGGGCCCTCCGCTTGTATCAGGAAAAAGACAGGCGCCTGCCAGCGGCTTATTTTGGCAGCGCAGTGAAAGGAGATTGAAAGCAATGAAGGTTGTGATTGTAGGCGGCGTGGCCGGAGGCGCAGGCACAGCGGCCAGGCTCCGCAGGCTGGACGAGAACGCGGAGATTATCATGCTGGAGCGGGGAGAATATATTTCCTACGCAAACTGCGGGCTTCCCTACTATGTGGGCGGAGTGATCACTGACAGGGGAGCCCTCCAGGTGCAGACCGTGGCAGGATTTAGCAGCCGCTTCCGGGTGGATGTGCGCACGAACAGCGAGGCTGTTTCCGTGGATACAGAGAAGAAGACGGTGCGGGTGCGCCGCGGGGAAGAGATTTATGAGGAGAGCTACGACAAGCTGGTGCTTTCTCCCGGCGCGTCCCCGGTGAAGCCGCCCATACCCGGGATGGAGGAGAATCACGTATTTACCCTGCGAAATATCCCGGATACCTATGCGATCTATGATTTTATCGAGGAGCATAAGCCCAAAACCTGCGTGGTGGTGGGCGCCGGGTTCATCGGCCTGGAGATGGCGGAGAATCTCTCCGAGCGGGGCCTTAAGGTGACCGTGGTGGAGGGAGCCGCCCACGTGATGCCTCCCATCGATATGGATATGGCCCACCAGGTCCACAACTACATCCGCGCCAAGGGGCTGGGACTTTGTCTGGGCCAGACCTGCACGGCCATGGACAAGGAGGGCGTCATCCTAAGCGATGGACAGAAGATCCCTGCGGACATGGTGCTCCTCAGCATCGGCGTCCGGCCGGACACCGCGTTCTTAAAGGACAGCGGCATTGAGATGGGCCCCAGGGGAGAGATTGTGGTAAACGAGTACATGGAGACCTCCGCTCCCGATGTGTATGCCCTGGGAGATGCTGTTTCCACCTTCCACGCGGTGAGCGGCGCAAGGACTGTGATCCCCCTGGCAGGCCCGGCTAACAAGCAGGGCCGGATTGTGGGCGATAATCTCTGCGGGCGGCGGACCGCCTATAAGGGCAGCCAGGGAACCTCCGTCATGAAATTTTATGATATGACCGTGGCGGTGACCGGCGAGAAGGAGGAGAGCTTAAAGGCCCAGGGGCGGGCGTACCGCAAGGCCATCACCACCTCCGCCTCCCACGCGGGCTATTATCCCGGAGGCGGCATGATGACGGTGAAGACCCTCTTTGACCCGGAGACCGGCGTCATCTTAGGCGCTCAGATTGTGGGAACCGAGGGCGTGGACAAGCGGATCGACGACCTGGCAAATGCGGTGCGCTTTAAGCTCACGGGCACGCAGCTTCAGGAGATGGAGCTGGCCTATGCGCCGCCCTTCTCCTCTGCCAAGGATCCGGTAAATATGGCGGGATATGTGGTTGAGAATATGATGGAGGGATTGATGAAGCCCTTCTATGTGGAGGATCTGGAGAATCTTCCGGCGGATGCCCAGAAGGTGGACGTGCGCACGGAGGCGGAGTACGCGAAAGGGACCATTCCCGGATTTATCAATATTCCTCTGGACAGCCTGCGGGAGCGCTTAGGCGAGCTGGATCTGACAAAGAAGGTGTATATCACCTGCCAGATTGGCCTGCGGGGCTATCTGGCTCAGCGGATTTTGGAGCAGCACGGGGCGGACACCGAGAACCTGGCCGGAGGCTACCGGCTCTATGAGATGGCTGAGAAGGACAAGAAGGCCATGGCTGCTGTGGCCGGCAAATGTGCAGCCTGCGGGATGGAGATAGAATAAGGACGCAGCCGTCCTGAGCATACGGGCTGAAGAAATGGGATGGCGCGTATCTTCTGCTGAGAGACAGCAGGGATACGCGCCATTTTAGCGGCGGTGCTAACGGTTTAAGCAGAGACGGCTGCCGTGCAGCGCTGTGCAGGCCTGGACACTTTAGAAAGTTAAAGTGAAAAAGGGTTGACAGGGGAATAGACAACATTTACAATATGTAGTACAGGTCAGAGACTGGGCCAAAGAGGTACTGGCCTTGCGCTTTAAAAGGAAAGTGGGAGGAAGGTTATGATTTGGGCAAAAGAAGAGACGATGTCCCGGGAGGAAATCGAGGCAATTCAGTTAGAACGGCTGAAAAAAACTGTCAGCCGCGTATATGAGAATGTGCCCGCCTATCGGGCCAAGATGGACGAGGCGGGCGTGAAGCCGGAGGATATTCAGACGCTTAAGGATCTGCGCCGTCTGCCCTTTACTACAAAGCAGGATATGCGGGATAATTACCCCTATGGACTGTTTGCGGCACCGAAGAAGGCACTGCGCCGCATTCATGCATCCAGCGGAACCACAGGAAAGCCCACAGTGGTGGGATATACAGCAGCGGACCTGGAGGTATGGAGAGAGTGCGTGGCCAGACTGGCAGTGGCCGGCGGAGCGACGGAGGACGATATCGCACAGATCTGTTTTGGATATGGAATGTTTACCGGCGCCTTGGGCCTGCACTATGGATTGGAGAAGGTGGGCGCTGCTATTGTTCCGTCCTCCACGGGCAACACGGAAAAGCAGCTGATGTATATGAAGGATTTCGGATCCACCCTGCTTGTGGCCACTCCCTCGTATGCTATGCGGATTGCGGAGGTGGCAAAGCAGATCGGCATAGACCCCAAGAGGGATCTCCAGATCAAAAGTCTGGTGCTGGGAAGCGAGCTCATGACAGAGGCTATGCGTCAGGAGCTGTACAAGGTATGGGGGGAGGATGTGAATCTGACCCAGAACTATGGCATGAGCGAGCTGATGGGCCCTGGTGTGTCCGGGGAATGTCTTGAGCTCAACGGAATGCATATCAATGAGGACCACTTTATCGCGGAGGTGATTAATCCGGAGACCGGTGAGGTGCTCGAACCGGGAGAGAAGGGGGAGCTTGTGGTCACCTGCCTGACGAAGGAGGCCCTGCCTCTTATCCGCTACCGCACCAGAGATATCACCCGGCTGATGTATGAGCCCTGTCCCTGCGGCCGTACAACAGCGCGTATGGAGAATCTGTCCGGGCGCACGGATGACATGCTCAAGATCCGCGGCGTCAATGTATTCCCGAGCCAAATCGAGGAGGTTCTGATCAATACGGAGGGAATCGGCCCGAATTACGAGATTTTGGTGGAGCGGAAGAATCACTCAGATATTCTTACCATCCGCGTGGAGGTTGAGGCGGAGAGCATGATGGACTCCTACTCGGCCCTTGAAAATCTGGAGTCCGGTCTGAAGAATAAGCTTCATCTGATGCTTGGGCTGGATGCAAAGGTACAGCTGGTATCTCCCAATACCCTGCAGCGGTTTGAGGGGAAGGCCAAGCGGGTAAAGGATATGCGCTCCGGAATTATTTAAGAGGAAGCGCGTACGGAAGAAACAACCGTGGAAAGGAAGGAAATACAGGTGTCTGAAAAGAAAATTTTATTAGGCAATGAAGCTATTGCGAGAGGGGCCTGGGAGGCTGGAGTGAAGGTGTCCTCCGCTTATCCGGGAACACCCAGCACGGAGGTCAGCGAGAGCCTGGCCTTGTACCCGGAGGTCTACGCGGAGTGGGCTCCCAATGAAAAGGTAGCGACGGAGGTGGCCATCGGGGCATCTATCTCGGGCGTGCGTTCCATGTGCGCCATGAAGCACGTGGGCGTGAACGTAGCGGCGGATCCCCTGTATACAGCAGGCTATACCGGCGTACGCGGCGGCATGGTAGTTGTGGCGGCAGATGATCCGGGGATCTACAGCTCCCAGAATGAGCAGGACAGCCGTATGGTGGCCAGGGCAGCCATGATACCCGTGGTGGAGCCCTCCGACAGCGCGGAGGCAAAGGAATTTATGAAATATGCCTTTGAGCTGAGCGAAAAATATGACACACCGGTGATGCTCCGCACGACCACCCGCCTGTCCCACTCTCAGGGCCTGGTGGAATTAGAGGAGCGTAAGGTGCCGGAGGATATCCCCTATGAGCGGGATGCGGCGAAATACGTGATGATGCCGGGAAATGCCATCCGCCGTCACGTGGCGGTGGAAGCGCGAATGAAGCGCATGGCAGAGGACGCTTCCGAGCTTCCTATTAACCGGGCAGAATATAGGGACCTGTCTGTGGGATTTATCACCAGCGGCATTCCCTATCAGTATGTGCGGGAGGCCATGCCGGACGCCTCTGTTCTGAAGCTGGGCTTGGTGCATCCTCTTCCGAGGAGGCTGATCGAGGAGTTTGCCTCAAAGGTAGATAAGCTGTACATATTTGAGGAGCTGGAGCCGGTAATTGAGGAGCAGGTGAAGGCCTGGGGAATTCAGAAGGCAGTGGGAAAGGAGCTTTTTACTATCCAGGGCGAGTACAGTGCGAATATGATCCGCACCCGCGTGCTGGGAGAGAAGCTGGATGAGATGGAGCCGGCAAAGATTCCCGCAAGACCGCCGATACTCTGCCCCGGATGTCCGCATCGGAGCGTATTTTCCGTGCTCAGCCGGCTGAAGATTCATGCGGCCGGGGACATTGGCTGCTACACTCTGGGAGCAGTTGCTCCTCTCAGCGTGGTGGACACCACCATCTGCATGGGCGCCAGCATCAGCTCCCTCCATGGAATGGAGAAGGCAAGGGGAAGAGATTTTATCCGCAATTGGGTGGCGGTTATCGGGGATTCCACCTTTATGCACACGGGAATCAACTCCCTGGTGAATATGGTATACAATCAGTCCTGCGGCACGGTGATCATTTTGGACAATTCTACCACGGGAATGACCGGCCATCAGGACCACGCGGCCACGGGCAAGACCCTGAAGGGCGAGATTGTTCCTGCTGTCAGCATTTACAAGCTGTGCCGCTCGCTGGGAATTGAGAATGTCTACGAGGTGAACGCCTTTGACATTGCCGCTATGGAGGAGATCGTGAAGAGGGAGACGGCGCGGGATGCAGTTTCCGTGATTATCGCCCAGGCGCCCTGTGCTCTGTTAAAGGGAGTGAAGTTCCCCAACAAGTGCAGGCCCATTCCGGAAAAGTGCAGGAAGTGCGGGGCCTGCCTGCGTCCAGGCTGCCCAGCTCTGACAAAGAATCCGGATGGCACGATTTCCATTGACGAGACCATGTGCAACGGCTGCGGTCTGTGCAGCCAGCTTTGCAAATTTGACGCCATTGAGACAGTAAAGGCAGGTGAGTGAGCAGAATGAGCGGTGTGAATAAGAATATTATGATTGTAGGCGTAGGCGGCCAGGGAACCCTTCTGACAAGCCGGATTTTGGGCCGTCTGGCCACTCGGGCAGGCTATGATGTAAAGCTGTCCGAGGTCCACGGCATGGCCCAGAGGGGCGGAAGCGTGGTTACCTTTGTGCGCTACGGAGAGACTGTGGCGGAGCCCATTGTGGAGGAAGGGCAGGCGGATGTGCTGATCGCCTTTGAGCGGCTGGAGGCCCTGCGCTACCTGCATTTCCTGAAGAAGGACGGCGTAGTGATTGTAAATGACTGGCGGATCGATCCTATTACCGTTGTCACAGGTGCAGCGGAGTATCCGGAGGGAATTTTGGACATCCTGAAGGCTGCCCGGAGGACCATCGTGGTGGAGGGCACCCAGGAGGCAATACGGCTGGGAGCACCCAAGGCATTTAACGTGGTGGTGCTCGGTGCTGCGGCAAGGCATATGCATTTTGCCAAGGAGGACTGGCTGGAGGTAATCCGTCAGACAGTGCCTCCGCGCACGGTTGAAACCAATCTGAAGGCCTTTGAGGCTGGCTATGCCCTGCAGTGAGCGCGGCAGAAAGGAGAGAAGAGAGGTGTTTGTAAAACAGCTGTCCGTATTTATTGAGAATCGGGAAGGAAGACTGGAGCAGGTTACACAGGTACTGAAGGAGCAGAACATCAACATTCTGTCCCTGAGCATGGCAGACACAACGGAATATGGGCTGCTGCGCATGGTTGTATCCAATCCGGAGCTGGCTAGGAATGCACTGCGGGAGGCAGGATTTTCCGCAATGCTGACCGATGTGCTGGCGGTAAAGCTGGAGGACCAGGTGGGTGAGCTTCACAAAATGACCCATATTCTCTGCAGCCAGGGTCTGAATATTGAGTACATGTACGGCTTGGCCTCTGCTGTCCGGAGGGCCATGATTGTGAAGGCCTCGGACGGAGAGGCTGCAGGCAGGGCTATTTTGGACGGCGGACTGGAGCTCTACAGCAATGAGGATATGTGCCGGTAGATTTAAAGGAAAGAAAAGAAAAAGCTGCCAGTGACGGCAGCAGACAAAAAACGCGGGATCTGCGGGAGACAGGCCGAGAAGGACTGCCCCCGCAGGTCCCGCGGTTTTTAACGGGTGCGCCCGGCGGCGCGCATTTCGCCAGGATAAGGCTTCCGGCGATGCGGCGGCGCTTAGGCGGCTTCTTCCATTAACTGGCTGAGATAGGTATTCATATCCATATATCCATCGGTGGAGGGAATGGTGACAGCAACGTCTGCCCCGACAGCGTTTACATTCATCTCCATATAAAGCTGCGTGGCCACATTTGCCGTGCCGGCCCCCAGGGTCATGCCCATGGAGATCTTCTGCTGGGTGCAGATTCCGTTCCCATCCACGGTGAATTCGCCGCTGCACTGGGTGATGGACATGTTCATTCCCTGATCGGTCAGGGAGTATCCGCTTATGGACATGATATCGCTGGCCTGCTCCATGAGCCTGCTGCCGTCAGCGGTGTAGGAGATGGAAATGCTGTCCCCATTTCTTGTCATGGAGATATCCTGGATGTAGGAAAGGTCATCGGTGGAAATGAGGCCTGCGGCCTGGGCATTCTTTAAGGCCTCCATGTAGTCCATCTGCATCTTGAGCTTCTGGCCGCCCATGTCATAGTAGTACCAGCCATCCGTGTAGAATGCGCTTGTGTGGAGCACGCCGCCCAGGGCGCCCAGGTCCATGGACATATCCATCAGGTACTTTAAGTCGGTGCCGTCCATCTGCATCTTGATATTGCCGGCTGTGGCGATGGGGATGGTCTGCCCCTCCGCAGTCATCTGCATATTCATGACAAAATCCGCGTCTATGTTCTGGGTGTCGTTCATCTCAGAGACGGTCCGCATGATTTCCATGGGGTCATTGCTCTGGCGCACCAGAGCCCAGGACTTCTTGGTCTGTACCTGGCCGTTCTCCACCCAGGCGCCGTTTTCGTCCAGCTGGCTGCCGTTGATGGTGGTATCAAACACCATGTATCCTCTGGAATCAAAGTAGTAGCACTCGGAAATGCCGTCCCCGTTGCCGTCAATCCACTGCCAGGTGCTTGCGGGATAGCTTCCGTCATCCTCCTCATACCACCAGCCGGTGCTGTCCTGCTGCCACTGTCCGGCGTAGGCGGTGATGCCCATGGCGGCACAGAGCGCGGTGACCGCAGCCGCCATCTTTAAAAAGCGTTTCATGTGTAGTAGCCCTCCTTTGCTCTTTGTCTTGTCAAAAGTAGTTTATCACTTTCAGCCTGGCAATACAATACGGTCAGAAAAATGTAAGATTTGTCAGTGCATTTCTTCAAATCTCACCAGAGGAATCAGTCTTTTTATTGTGTCATAAGCTGCGGCCTGGGATCCGCTCTCCATGACGCTTGCCGCTCCGGCGGCCATGGACAGGCGGATGGTGTCAGCCAGAGCCATGCCGGCCTCCTCTGCCACAGCCAGAGCGGCGGCCATGCTGTCCCCGGCTCCCACAGTGCTGTGCACGGGAACGGGGACAGCCCGGGCATAAAGGGCACGGCCCTCTAACAGATAGAGGGCCCCCTCACCGCCCATGGAGATGACCGCCTTGGGAATCCGATATGCCTCCATCAAGGGAACGGCGGCCTCCCGGGCCTGGGCGGCAGTCCTTAAGGGGCGGCCCGTCAGGGCGGAGAGCTCGTGAATATTGGGCTTCATCAGGTGGGGGGAGGCCTGGACGGCACGGGAGAGAGGCTCGCCGTCCGCGTCCAGGATGACCCGCACGCCCCTTTCGCGGAGGGCCCGCGTCCAGGTAAAATAGGTGTCCGCAGGAGCGCCGGCGGGCAGACTTCCAGAAATAACGGCGATATCACCGGCGGACACCCCTGCAAGCAGGGCAGAGAGCAGTCCTGCCAGGTCATCCGGCTGTACCGGAGGGCCGGGCTCATTGATGTCTGTGTTGGTATGGCGGCTGGGATCAATGACCTTGAGGTTGGTGCGGGTTTCGCCGGGAATAAAGTGAAAGAAGGTCTCAATCCCAAGCTTCTTTAGGGCCTCGAGAATGGCCTGGCCGGTGCTTCCGCCCAGGATGCCGGCTGCAGTGCTGACAGCACCTAGGGAATGGATGACCTTAGACACATTGATGCCCTTTCCGCCCGCATCCGTCCGCAGGGTCTGGATGCGGTTGACAGTGTCTATGGAGAAATCCGGGATGGAGACGGTCTTGTCAAGAGCGGGATTTAAGGTGATGGTGTAAATCATAGCAGTCCTCCGTTGCTGCGGCAATTTTACGATAAGGTAATGACCCGCGAGGCGATCCGCTCCGCCAGGTTCCGGTTGTGGGTGACAGCCAGGATGCCCATATGGCGGGCAGCTGCCTGGTCTAAGATCACCCGCCATATCTGGGCTTGGG
Organism: uncultured Enterocloster sp.; assembly: GCA_944382045.1. GTDB lineage: Bacteria > Bacillota > Clostridia > Lachnospirales > Lachnospiraceae > Enterocloster. The sequence continues at coordinate 10,479 of CALWMT010000055.1, forward strand.
TGATCACATCCAGCATGGTGCTGATCTCGTCACAGATCAGGTAGTCTGCGCCGGACAGGAGGGCGCGGGCCACACAGAAGCGCTGGAGCTCCCCGCCGGAGAGCTCTCTGGGAAAACGATCCAGCCAGGCATTCTCGATGCCGAAGGCCTCCAGTATATCCGCCTTTAAGGCGCCGCTCTCCTCCAGGACCTGGCGCAGGCGCCAGCGGGGATTGATGGCTTTTTCCGGGTGCTGGTGGATCAGCTGCACGGGGCAGAGGCCCTTTTGGGGCAGCGGATGTCCGTCCATGAGGATCTGTCCCCGCTCCGGCTTCAGGTAACCGGCCAGGAGAAGGGAGAGGGTTGTCTTGCCGTATCCGCTGGGGGCGAAGAGAGCCGCGCACTCCCCCCTTGAAATCTCCAGGCTGCAGTCCTCCAGAATCCAGGGCTGCCGCTTCTC
>CALWMT010000056.1 GCA_944382045.1 uncultured Enterocloster sp.
GATATCTACATCCGGCACGCCGTTGGCGTCCTCATTGTCCCGTCCAATCTCAAATTTCTTGGCCGTACAGGGCATCACGCTGACGCTGACGATATCCTTGGGGTCAATTCCCATCTTCTCCGCATAGTAAGACTTTACAATGGCGCCGAACATCTGCTGGGGAGACTTGCAGGAGGACAGATTCTCGGTCATATCCGGGAAATAGTGCTCGCAGTATTTTACCCAGCCGGGGGAGCAGGAGGTGATGAGGGGCAGGACGCCGCCGTTCTGCACACGGTCAATAAACTCGTGGGCCTCCTCCATGATGGTGAGGTCTGCGGAGAAGTCCGTATCAAATACCTTGTCAAAGCCCAGACGCCGCAGGGCGGCTGCCATCTTGCCCTCCACGTTGGTGCCGATGGGAAGGCCAAACTCCTCGCCGAGAGCGGCGCGGACAGCGGGTGCGGTCTGCACAATTACATGCTTCTTCGGGTCCGCGATGGCCGCGAACACTTCCTCGGTGCAGTCCTTTTCCTGAAGGGCACCGGTGGGACATACGGCGATACACTGGCCGCAGGACACACAGGAGGTCTCTCCCAGCCCCATGCCGAAGGCGGAGCCAATCTCCGTGGCGAAGCCGCGGTTGTTGGCGCCGATAACGCCGATTCCCTGTACATTCTCACACACAGCCACGCAGCGGCGGCAGAGGATGCACTTGCTGTTGTCGCGAATCATATGAGCTGCGGAATCATCAATCTCCGTGGCGCTCACCTCGCCGTCATAATAGCCTTCGTCCTCCACGCCCAGGTCGTGGGCCAGCTCCTGGAGCTCGCAGTGTCCGCTGCGCACGCAGGAGAGGCAGGAACGGTTGTGGTTGGAGAGAAGAAGCTGGACGGTCTTCTTGCGGGAATCCATAACCCGGGGGGTGTTGGTGAACACCTCCATGCCCTCCTCTGCCGGGTAGACGCAGGAGGTGACCAGCTTTCCATTTTTCAGCTCTACAATACAAACGCGGCAGGCGCCGATTTCATTGATTTCCTTTAAGAAGCAGAGCGTAGGAATCTCAATATGGGCCAGCCTTGCGGCCTCCAGGATGGTAGAACCCTTGGGAGCCGTAACTTCAATGCCGTTGATTTTAAGATTAATAGTCTCCATGTTCGATTCTCCCTCCCTTTATCGCTTATAGATGGCGCCGAACTTACATTTCTCCATGCAGGCGCCGCACTTGATACACTTGTTCTGGTCGATGACATGGGGATTCTTCACGGAGCCGATGATGGCGCCGGCCGGGCAGGTTCTCGCGCAGAGCGTACAGCCGCGGCACTTATCCCTGTCAATGTTGTAGGAGAGCAGAGCCTTGCAGACTCCGGCGGGACAGCGTTTCTCCTTGATGTGGGCCTCATACTCGTCGCGGAAATACCGCAGAGTGGAGAGAACCGGGTTGGGAGCCGTCTGGCCCAGTCCGCACAGGGAGTTGGCCTTTACATAATGGCACAGCTCCTCCAGCTTGTCTAAGTCTTCCATAGTGGCCTGACCCTTGGTAATCTTGGTCAGAATCTCCAGCATGCGCTTGGTGCCGATACGGCAGGCCGTACATTTTCCGCAGGACTCTTCCACGGTGAATTCCAGGAAGAACTTGGCGATATCCACCATACAGTCGTCCTCATCCATAACAATGAGTCCGCCGGAGCCCATCATGGAGCCGATGGCAATCAGGTTGTCGTAATCGATGGGGACATCAAAGTGCTCTGCCGGGATACAGCCGCCGGAGGGGCCGCCGGTCTGGGCTGCCTTGAACTTCTTGCCGCCGGGGATGCCGCCGCCGATTTCCTCGATAACCGTGCGAAGCGTGGTTCCCATGGGAACCTCCACCAGGCCGGTGTTGTTGATTTTTCCACCCAGTGCAAAGACCTTGGTTCCCTTGGACTTCTCCGTGCCCATGGAGGCAAACCACTCGGGGCCGTTTAAGATAATCTGGGGGATGTTGGCGTAGGTCTCCACGTTGTTCAGGATGCTGGGCTTTCCAAAGAGACCCTTCTGTGCGGGGAAGGGAGGCCTGGGTCTGGGCTCGCCTCTCTTGCCCTCGATGGAGGTCATAAGAGCTGTCTCCTCGCCGCAGACAAAGGCGCCGGCTCCGAGACGCAGGTCGATATCAAAATCAAATCCAGTGCCGAAAATATTCTTCCCCAGGAGCTCCATCTCACGGGCCTGCTTGATAGCAATCTTCAAGCGCTCTACAGCGATGGGGTACTCCGCGCGGACGTATATGTAGCCCTGATTCGCGCCGATGGCATAGCCTGCAATGGCCATAGCCTCCAGCACCGCGTGGGGGTCGCCCTCCAGCACGGAGCGGTCCATGAATGCGCCGGGGTCGCCCTCGTCCGCATTGCAGCAGACATACTTCTGGTCCGCATCATTCTGCTTGCAGAGCTTCCACTTAAGGCCAGTGGGGAAGCCCGCGCCGCCGCGGCCCCTGAGGCCTGCATCCAGAAGGGTCTGGATGACATCATCGGGCGTCATCTCGGTGAGAACCTTGCCCAGGGCCTGGTAGCCGCCAGTGCCGATATACTCTTCGATGTTCTCCGGATTGATAACGCCGCAGTTGCGCAGGGCAATTCGGTGCTGCTTTTTGTAGAAATCCGTGTCGCTTAAAGCCTTGATGCCGCCGGAGGGGCTCACGGTCTCCTGATAGAGAAGACGGGTAACCGGACGGCCCTTTAACAGGTGCTCGGACACAATCTCCGGAACATCCCCGGGCTGCACCATGGAATAAAAGGTGGCGTCGGGGTAGACAATCATAATGGGGCCGAGGGCGCAGAGACCATGGCATCCAGTCTCAACCACAGCCACCTCGTCTGAGAGACCCTGGCGCTCAATCTCCGCTTTCAGTGCTTCCATGATTTGGGGGCTTCCGGAGGACGTACATCCGGTGCCGCCGCAGACTAATACGTGTGAACGATACATGATGCTTTCCTCCTTTACTTCATTCCAGTGGCGCCCATGGTGTATTTCTCAACGGGATGTCCGCCGATTAAGTGGCGCTCCACTACCTCCAGGGCTTTATCCGGGTTCATCTTTACATAGGTAACCTTTTCCTTGCCGGGCTCCATGACCTCCACAATGGGCTCATACTGGCACAGGCCGATGCAGCCGGTCTGGGTTACGGAAACCTTGTCCGTAAGTCCGCGGGTCTGTACCTCCTGGGCAAGAGTGTTAAGGACCGGTCTGGCGCCTGCCGCAATTCCGCAGGTAGCCATGCCAACCACAACCCGGATATGGTTGTGGTCCTCAGCCCGGAGATTTACCTGGCTCTGCATCCGGTCTCTGATTGCTTTTAATTCTGCTAATGTTTTCATGCAATGCTCCTCCTGGTTATGCGTACTTTTATGAAGTACCGGGGCCATCTGTCACAGAATGGCTCCCTTGTCAGTTTCCTGCTGATTTTCTTTTAAATATTCCATGATGTACTGGGACACCTCCGGTGCGTCTAAGGGGACTCCGTCCAGAATCTCCCGCATCTCCCTGGTATCCAGGGTGAAGGAGGCGTCATTAAAGGTGTAGGTGTAGCAAAAATCTGTGTCTGGGTGATAGACAATCAGATTATGTATGGTGGCGTTCATATCTCCCAGAGGCATCCGGTCGATGTGGGAGAGCCCAAACACGGCGGTGACAGTGGTCCCCTTTCCCGGCTCCGACTGGATGGAGAAGCTGCCGCCGGTGCTCTCTGCGGCAAACTTGAAAAAGGGAATTCCCAGTCCCACCTTACGGGTGGTTCGGGTCGTAAAGAAGGGGTCTGTGACATGGGAGACCTGCTCCGGCGTCATGCCGCAGCCATCGTCCGCAATGACAATGGCCAGCCGGTCTCGGGCTTCATCTACCGTGACCCGAATCTCTACCAGGGAAGCGCCTGCTCTGGTAGAATTCTCCGATACATCCAATACATTCAGTGAAATCTCCGGCAGCATAGGCTTTAATTGTACTTGGCCAGAATGCCGGGCACGTCGTCGGGGGTAAGTCTTCCGTAGACCTCTCCGTTAATCATCATAACAGGGGCAAGTCCGCAGGCGCCTACGCAGCGGCAGGAATCCAGAGAGAATTTCCCGTCCGGCGTACATTCGCCATTGGTGATGCCTAAAATTTCTTCCAGCTTCTTGAAAATCTCGCCGGAGCCCTTTACATAGCAGGCAGTTCCAAGACAGACGGAAATTTTGTATTTGCCCTTGGGCTGCAGGGCAAATTGGGCATAAAATGTGGCAACCCCATAGACCTTCTCCAGGGGAATGCCCATCTCGTCCGATATCATGGTCTGCACTTCAATGGGAAGATATCCGTAGATATCCTGGGCCTTCTGCATAACCGGCATCAGGGCGCCGGGCTCACTCTTAAGCTCGGCGATAGCGGCCTTTAATTCCGCTTCCTGCTCAGGGGTTCCGCTGAAGGGAACGGTTTGTTTTTTGCAAGCCATCGTTTGTTGACCTCCTTGTTGTGGTGTGTGCTAGCAGCAAGCTTGAACTGCTGCGTAGATTGTGCAATATATCTATACTTTATCATAACTTTAAAAAAAAATCTACTGTTTTTTTGTGAAAAATATATCAATCTGCGGATAAATCAGAACATCAGGAAAAAGTGTTGAAAAAGGGGTAAAGGAATGGTATTCTAATTGTATTAGTTTCGGTACAATCCGAAGGCGCGGCTGCTTAGAGGCAGCGGCCGGAAATATAATTAGGGAGGCTGTGTATGACGGTTAGGGACGCAAAGGACATTTTGGGCGCCAGAGTGCTGGCGGGGGAAGACCTCTTGGACCAGGAGGTGCGGTCGGCCTGCGGTTCTGATATGATGAGCGATGTGCTGGCATTTTCAAAGGACCACTCGATTCTGCTCACGGGGCTGTGCAATCCCCAGGTGATACGGACGGCGGAGATGCTTGATATTGTCTGTATTATCTTTATCCGGGGAAAGAAGCCGGACGAATCCATGCTGGAGATGGCAAGGGAGCGGGGGCTGGTGATTCTTGCCACGGGGCACCGGATGTTTTCCGCCTGCGGCATGCTCTATAAGGCCGGGCTTGGAAGCGGGGCCATCTGAGGCAGTATGCCTGTATTTGACAGAATTGACAGAAGGGAACGTAATATATGGAGGACGCAATTGTTTTAACCTATGATATACCCGCTGACGACTTTACCCGGGCAGGGGAGGCCAGCAGCGATGTGAAGCGCAAGCTCAAACAGATGGGGGTGGGACCGGATGCCATCCGCAAGGTGGCCATTGCCATGTATGAGGGGGAGATAAACATGGTAATCCACGCCAAGGGCGGGCAGATTACGGTGGAGATTACCCCGGAGCAGATTCGGATGATACTTGCGGACGTGGGGCCGGGAATTCCTGATGTGGAGCTGGCTATGCAGGCCGGATATTCCACGGCGCCGGATGAGGTCCGCTCCCTGGGCTTTGGGGCGGGCATGGGCCTTCCCAATATGAAGAAATATACGGACGAGATGAGTATTGATACTCGGATTGGGGAGGGGACCACCATCACCATGGCCGTCCGGCTTTAAAGAAACGAGGGATGATTTATGGATAAATTTTACCACTCTGTGCGGCTGGACGAAAATCTGTGCAAGGGATGCATCACCTGCATCAAGCGATGTCCCACGGAGGCTATCCGGGTGCGCGATGGAAAGGCCCACATTAATAATAAGTTCTGTATTGACTGCGGAGAATGCATTCGGGTCTGTCCCCACCACGCAAAGCGGGCAACCTATGACAAGCTGGAGGTTATGAATCAGTATGTCTATAAGGTGGCGCTTCCTGCACCATCCCTGTACAGCCAGTTCAACAATCTGGACGATGTGAATATTGTGCTGAATGCGCTGATTCAGATGGGGTTTGATGATGTGTTTGAGGTGAGTGCAGCCGCAGAGCTGGTCTCCGAGGCCACCCGCCAGTATCTTTCGGAGCATGAGGACCAGCTGCCCTTAATCAGCACCGCCTGCCCCTCGGTGGTGCGCCTTATTCGGGTGCGCTTCCCCAACCTGATTCCCCATCTGCTGCCCTTAAACCCGCCGATTGAGGTGGCTGCGATTTTAGCGGCGCAGAAGGCGTTAAGGGAGACAGGACTTCCCAGGGAGAAAATCGGCATATTTTTCATTTCCCCCTGTCCCTCCAAGGTGACCTACGTGAAATCTCCCCTGGGGACGGAGAAGAGCCAGGTGGACCATGTACTTGCCATCAAGGATGTGTATCCCAGGATTCTCGCCTGCATGAAGGCGGTGGCGGCGCAGGACGATTATCCCATTATCGGCACCTCCGGGAAAATCGGCATCAGCTGGGGCCACAGCGGCGGGGAGGCCAGCGGACTGTTTACGGAAAATTATCTTGCGGCGGACGGCATTGAGAATGTCATCCGGGTGCTGGAGGATATGGAGGACCAGAAGTTCACGGCCCTGCGGTTTGTGGAGCTGAATGCCTGCAACGGCGGCTGCGTGGGCGGTGTCTTGAATGTGGAGAATCCCTACGTGGCCCAGGCCAAGCTCAAGCGGCTGCGCAAATATATGCCGGTGGCAAGAAGCCATATGCATGACAGCGAGGAGCCCATTATTCCCTGGACTACCGGGGTGGAGTACGAGCCGGTGTTCCGCCTGGGGAATACCATGATGGAGAGCTTCTCCCGCCTCAACCAGGTGGAGCGGCTGATGAAAAAGTTCCCAGGGCTGGACTGCGGCTCCTGCGGAGCGCCCACCTGCAAGGCGCTGGCAGAGGATATTGTCCGCGGAGAGGCGCGGGAGACGGACTGCGTGTATTATCTGCGGGAGAACCTGCACAAGCTCTCCGAGGAGGTGTCCGTGCTGGCGGACGACCTGCACAAGGGGGACCATGAGGGCCAGGAGACCATGCGCATTTTGAAGGAATATATTCAGAGGATATCGGAGGAGATGTCCCTGCTTGACAAGAAGGAGGAGGGGAAGGAATGACCGTACAGGAATTGGCGGACCGGACGGGATTTGAGACGGTAAATATGGGGGATGAGCCCGAACGGGAGATTGGCGTGCCCTTCTGCTGTGACCTTTTGAGCATTGCCATGAGCCGGGCGCCGGCGGGCTGTGCCTGGGTTACCGTGATGGGAAATATGAACACGCTGGCGGTGGCAGCGCTGACGGATGCGGCCTGTGTGGTGCTGGCGGAGGGCGCGTCCTTAGACGAGACCGCAGCAAAGAAGGCAGTGGTTCAGGGTATCACTGTGCTCCGGACGGAGGAGCCTATTTTTGAGGCGGCCTTAAGGATTCATATGCTGCTGGGCGGGCAGGCGTCATGATTAGCCTGACCTACGACCTGCACATCCACTCCTGCCTGTCGCCCTGCGGGGACGATGATATGACCCCAGCCAATATCGCGGGAATGTGTGCTATAAAGGGTCTGGATGTGGTGGCGCTCACGGACCACAATTCCTCCAAAAACTGCCCTGCTTTTCTGGCAGCCGCCGAGGAATATGGGCTTTTGGCCATACCAGGGATGGAGATTAACACCTCCGAGGAGGTGCACGCGGTCTGCCTCTTTCCCACCCTGGAGGCGGCCATGGATTTTGACGCCTATGTATACGCGCGGCTGGTCAAGTTCCCGAATAAGGAGGAGATTTTTGGAAAACAGCAGATTTATGATGCAGACGACCAGGTCTGCGGCACAGAGCCCAATCTCCTGATTAACGCCACGGAAATTTCCTTTGAGGGACTCTGGGAGCTGGTGCGCTCCTTTAAGGGCGTGATGTTCCCGGCTCACATTGACAAGACGGCCAACAGCCTGATTGCCAATCTGGGCTTTATCCCCGCGGACAGGAAATTTGTGACTGCGGAGGTGAAGGACTTAAAAAATCTGCACCGGCTGCGGCGGACGGAGCCCTATCTGGACGGCTGCCGGATTATCAGCAATTCCGACGCCCATTATCTGGAATACATCAATGAGCCGGAGCTGACCATCCAGGTGGAGGAGCGGTCTGCGGCGGCAGTGGTGGATGCGCTGGCAAGGGAGGTATGACAATGCGCCTGGCACATATATCGGACCTCCATCTGGGAAAAAGGGTGAATGAGTTTTCCATGCTGGAGGACCAGCGGTATATAGTAAAACAGATAGAGAGCATCCTGGAGGAGGAGGCGGCGGATGCCGTGCTCATCGCCGGGGATGTATATGATAAGCCGGTTCCGCCTGGAGAGGCGGTCCGGCTCTTTGACGGTTTTTTGACGGCTCTGGCGGACCGGGGAATCCATGTGTTTGTCATAAGCGGAAATCATGACAGCCCGGAGCGGATTGCCTTTGGCAGCCGCCTGATGGAAAAGAGCCGGGTGTACATGGCTCCGGTGTATGACGGCCATGTAAGCCCCATAGAGCTGCGGGATGCATACGGCAGCGTGTATGTGTACATGCTCCCCTTTGTCAAGCCGGCCGTGGTGAAAAAATGCTGGCCCGAGGAAGGGATAGAGACCTATGAGGACGCGGTGGGATGCGCCGTCGCCCATATGAAGGAGGAGGTCTTTGTGCCGGAGGCCCGCAATGTGCTCGTGGCCCATCAGCTGGTTATCGGGGCTTCCCGGTGCGACTCCGAGGAGGTTTCCGTGGGAGGCCTGGACCAGGTGAGCGCGGCCCTTTTCAGGGATTTTGACTACACAGCCCTGGGGCATATTCACGGCCCCCAGAATGCGGGCGGAGAGCGGATACGCTACTGCGGCTCGCCCCTCAAGTATTCCTTTTCCGAGGCTGGCCATGTGAAATCCGTGACCATTGTGGATTTGGAGGAGAAGGGAGATATCCGGGTGCGGACCCGTCCCCTCATTCCTCTTCACGACATGCGGGAAATCCGCGGAAGCTATGAGGAGGTGGTTTCCAGGGACTTTTACCGCGGAACGGCGGTGGACGATTACCTTCACATCACCCTCACGGATGAGGAGGACATTCTGGATGCGATGGGAAAGCTCAGGGCCATTTATCCGAATATTATGCGGCTGGATTATGATAACCGGAGAACCCGGGAGGGGGGACAGCTGCCGGAGAAGGTGCAGAGGGCAAAATCGCCCCTGGAGCTTTTGGAGGAGCTCTATGCGCTGCAGAACAACCAGCCGATGAGCGGGGAGCAGAGGGAGCTTTCCGCGCGGCTGATAGAGGAACTTTGGGAGGACAGAGCATGAGACCGACAAAGCTTACAATATCTGCGTTCGGCCCCTATGCAGGGGAGGAGCGGCTCGATATGGAGGCCCTGGGAGACCGAGGCCTCTATCTGATAACAGGGGATACGGGGGCGGGGAAGACGACAATTTTTGACGCCATCGCATTTGCCCTCTACGGCAGTGCCAGCGGGGACGGGCGCAGACCCCGGATGCTTCGGAGCAAGTACGCGGCGGCAGGGACAAAAACCTTTGTGGAGATGGAGTTTGTCTACAATGGGAAGGCCTACCGGCTGCGCCGAAATCCCGAGTATGTGCGGGCCAAGCAGAAGGGAAGCGGGGAGACAAAGGAGAAGCCGGACGCAGAGCTTCACATGCCGGACGGAAGCCTTGTCACCGGTGACCGGGCGGTGACGGCCGCTGTGGAGGAGCTGGTGGGTCTTAACCGGGAGCAGTTTTCCCAGATTGCCATGCTGGCCCAGGGGAGCTTTTCCCGGCTTCTCTCGGGAAAGACCGAGGATAGGGGCGCGATTTTTCGGGAGATATTTGGGACCAGGCCGTATCAGGCATTTCAGGAACGGGTGAAGGAGCAGGCGCGGGACCTCTATGGGCGGTATCAGGAGGGGAAAAGCAGCATTCTTCAGTACAGCGCAGGCGTGGCGGCCGGTGAACCGGAGGGGGAGATGGCCAGGCGCTGGGAGGAGGTCAAGGGAGAGCCCGGGGAGGCCATGGCGGAGATTCTCGATCAGCTCATTGAAGCGGATGAAGCGAAGGAGGCTGCGGCCGCATCGGAGACAGACAGGCTTCAGAGGCAGATGGAGGAGCTGGGGGAGCAGGCCGGGGGACTTAGGTCTGCAATTCAGGCCCGGGAGGAGCTGGACGAGGCGGAGAGGAGCCTTTCTCTCAGGGAGCCCTTGGCGCAGGCCGCTTTGGAGGCCTATGAGGAGGAGAAAAAGCGCCAGGAGGCCAATCCTGTGCTGGCGCAGGAAATCGGACGGCTGGAGGAGGTGCTGGGCCTCTATGGCCAGTATGCCTCCCTTGCAGAACAGGAGCAGGCAGGCCTTCGGGCGGAACAGAGCTATGCGTCTTGGGAGGAGAAGGCCCGGACGGAGGGAGAGAGGCTGCGGGCGGACCTGGAGGAGGGTCGCAGGCAGCTGGAGGCACTGGAAAATCTGGAGAGCGAGCTTCAGGCAGCTGCCCACGAGGGGGAGCGCTTGGAAGAGAATAGAAGGCGCATCGCAGGGTATTCCCAGGCATTAAGGGATTACGAGAAGGAGGAAAAGCGGCTCAAGGAGGCCCGGGATGCCTATGGGCGGGCGGCAGATGCCTATGAGGCGGCAGAGCAGTCCTACGGGCGGATGTACCGGGAGTTTCTCGACAGCCAGGCGGGCGTTCTGGCCGCCTCTTTAAAGGAGGGGGAGCCCTGTCCGGTGTGCGGCTCACGCACCCATCCCTGTCCCGCCGCTCCCGCGCGGGAGGGCGCTGGGGTGACCGAGGAGGCCCTGGACAGGGCGGCCGGCCTGCGGGACAATGCCCGCGCCCGTGCATCCCAGGCGAGTGTTCAGGCCGGGCAGCTGGCCGGCGGACTGGACGCCCGGTATCGGACCATGCGGGCGGATATTGAGGAGGAGGTCAAGGGCTGGAAGGAGTCCTGGCGGGAGCGGTTATCTGCCGCCTCCCAGAAAGAATCCAAGGCAGCAGGGGAGGACCCGCTGAGTCCATCCAGACAGCATTTCCTGGAGGTCTGGAGGGAGCTTCTCGGTCAGATTGGG
>CALWMT010000057.1 GCA_944382045.1 uncultured Enterocloster sp.
ACACAGGAAAGAATTCATTTGGAGAGTGAAGCAATCTTGATGATTTTAAAAAGGGGACAGATTGGGGAGTATCGAATTGTGGGGAGCGATATTTTAAAGCTTGAGATAGAGAGAATGCATGATGAAGTTAAAAAATATCGCGTTAGGGAATTATATAATGTAGTGGGCGAGAATGTCATTTATACAGAAGCAATCAAGAAGCGGGCGCAGGAAATTATGGAGCAGTCAAATATACGATCATTTGATAGCATGCATATTGCTTCCGCTGAGACAGCAAATGCGGATGTGATGCTGACGACGGATGATAAATTGGAGAAAATGGCTTCAAAGCTGCAGCTAAAGATAAGAGTAATGAACCCATTAAAATTTGCATGGGAGGCGATTTAGATGATGAAAGTCAATTTGAATAATCCCTTGGAGATACGTACAGTTGGCATGAAAGCGTTGAGGGAAGCACTTGGACCAGTTGGGGCTGTGCAGTTTATGCAGCAATATGATTTGGGATACGGAGATTACACCAAAGAAAAGCAGGCAGAACAGGGCATGAGCCTGGATGACCTTGATAAGCTGCTCACAGAGCAGCGGGGATGAACGGTTGATTAGCATATGGGTACAGACACTTTGGCCTTTTTGCAGGGAGGAAGGAGATTCCTCCCTGTTTCAATTTGCAGGAGTTAAGCCTGTTTCTTTTTTATGTCTTCCCAGGCCTCATCGTCAATCTCTTCCTTGCGGAACAGGAGCCGCTCGTCCGCCTCAGTGATGGTGCGGATGACCCGGCAGGGATTTCCTGCGGCAACACTCCAATCAGGGATATCCCTTGTCACCACACTGCCCGCTCCGATGACCACATTGCTTCCGATGCGGACGCCGGGGCAGATCACGGTATTTCCGCCGATCCAGCAGTTGTCGCCGATGGTTACCTCTTTTCCGTATTCATAGAGAGAATTGCGGGTGGATGGGTAGATAGGGTGGCCGGCGGTGTAGATGGCCACATTGGGGGCCAGCTGGCAGTTGTCGCCGATCGTTACCTTGGCCACATCCAGGATGGTACAGTTATAATTGGCAAAGAAGTTCTTTCCCACCTCGATGTGGGAGCCGTAGTCGCAGTAGAAGGGCGGATTGATCATGGCATCCTCGGATTTTCCCAAAAGCTCCTTGACCACGGCGGCGATCCCCTCAAAGTCGGACCGGTCCATAAAATTCAGCTTCTGCAGGATTCGGCGGGTGACCGCCTGCTCCTCGAAAACACTGTCATCTGAGATATAGGCCAGGCCCGCGTCTCTTCGTTCTCTCATGTTCATAATGCGCTTTTTCCTTCCCGCTGCTCAAGCAGCATCTATTTTTTCTTCTTCCCCGGGTATGCCGCCTTCACGGATTCGTCCTCCAACAGCTCCCTGCCCGTACCGGAAAGGGAGATGCGGCCGGTCTCCAGCACATAGCCCTGATCTGCGATGCGGAGGGCCATGTTGGCGTTCTGCTCAATCAGGAGAATGGTCACGCCCTTCTTGTTGATTTCCTTTATAATATGGAAGATGTCCTGGACAATGAGGGGCGCCAGCCCTAAGGATGGCTCGTCCATCATCAGAAGCTTTGGATGGCTCATCAGGGCCCGCGCAACGGCCAGCATCTGCTGCTCGCCGCCGGAGAGAGTGCCCGCCAGCTGCCAGCTGCGCTCCTTTAACCGGGGGAACAGGCTGTAGACCCACTCGATGTCCGCGTCCAGGGAATCCTTTCGCAGATAGGCACCAATTTTGATATTCTCAATAACGGTCATATCCGGAAACACGCGGCGCCCTTCAGGCACCAGGGTAATGCCGCGGGATACGATAGCAGGCGTGTCCAGACCCAGAAGCTCGGTCCCGTCAAACTGGATAGAGCCTGCGGCGGGCTTTACCAGCCCGGCGATGGCGCGGAGCGTGGTGCTCTTTCCCGCGCCGTTGGCTCCGATCAGGGTGACAATGGAGCCCTCAGCCACGTCAAAGCTGATTCCCTTTACGGCCTCAATGCCCCCGTAATTTACCTTTAAGTCCTTAATCGTCAGCATCGTCACTCACCCCCAGATATGCTTCAATTACTTTCTCATTGTTCTGTATCTCATCAGGTGTTCCCTGGGCAATCAGCTTGCCGAAATCAAGCACATAGATCCGGTCAGAGATCTCCATCACCAGGTCCATGTGATGCTCGATCATGAAGATGGTCAGATGATAGTCATCTCGGATTTGGCGGATGAAATCCGTCAGCTCCTGGGTCTCCTGGGGATTCATGCCCGCCGCCGGCTCGTCAAGGAGCAGAAGGCTGGGGGAGGTGGCCAGGGCCCGGGCGATTTCCAGGCGCCGCTGGAGGCCATAGGGCAGGGAGGAGGCGGTTTCATCCTTCAGATGGTCCAGTCCCTGCATTTTTAAAAGCTCCATGGCCTCATCCCGCATGCGCTGCTCCTCCCTCCGATTCAGGCGGAGCGTGGCGGAGAACACATTCTGCTTTGCCCGCATGTGCTTGGCGATGAGAACATTTTCAAATACAGTCAGGCTCCCGAAGAGCCGGATATTCTGAAAGGTTCTGGCAATTCCCAGCTTGGTCACCTCATCCGGAGTTTTGCGGACAGGGGTCAGAGCAGTGGGTGCCACATCTCCGGCATAGAGACGGCGCATCCGCCCCTGGGGAGTATCAGCCAGAATGGTTTCCCCCATAAAGGAGACAGAGCCGTAGGTGGGCTGATAGATGCCGGTGACGCAGTTGAAGGCAGTGGTTTTTCCCGCACCGTTGGGGCCGATAAGGGCCACGATTTCATGCTCGTTTACATCCAGTGTCAGGCCGTTGACAGCTACGACGCCTCCGAACTGCATCGTCACATTTTCCATGTGAAGTACATTTTTCACAGCGGTCATTTCTCTTCCCCTCCTTTCTTGCTCAGGGCCGGCTTTCGCTTGAACCGCCCGGGAATGCTTCGAATCAGGCCGAAGAAGCCATCCCAGGTAAACTCATGATTTCCCATCAGGCCTCTGCGGTAGAAGAGAACGACTACCATGAGGAGGATGGAGAAAATGACCATGCGGAAGCCTGACCGGAACAGGGGAATGCTTACGCCGGCAATGGCCAGGGGCTCATCGAAGAAGCGGAGCAGCTCTCTGCCTCCGGTGACCAGGAAGGAGCCAAGGATGCTTCCCGTCACGCTGCCGATACCGCCCAGAACGACAATGAGCAGGATATCGTAGGTGAGGGAGACCTGGAAGGTCCGGGAATCAATGGAGCGCATGAACATAGCCAGCATACCTCCGCCCACGCCGGTGAAGAAGGAGGAGATCACAAAGGACAGCTCCTTATAGCGGAACAGGTTGATGCCCATGGACTCTGCGGCCGTCTCGTCCTCGCGGATCGCCTTAAATGCCCTTCCATAGGAGGAATTAATGAGCAGCAGCATAAGGCCGATGCACAGGGCAGCCAGAGCAAACACGGAGATAATGCCCGGAAACCCGGGGATATTGTTTAGGCCGTAGGAGCCGTTGGTGATGGTGTCAAACATGGGAGCCGCGATAAAGGCCCGGATGATCTCGGAAAAGCCCAGAGTGGCGATGGCCAGGTAATCGCTCTTTAAGCGGAGCACGGGAATGCCGATCAGGGCCGCAACAGCCGCTGCCGCGAGGCCGCCGGCCAGGATGGCCACAGGGATGGGCAGAGAAATATTGGCAATCACCGGGGAGATGCCGCTCACATAGTACACGCTGTCACGCATCTCCACAGGAATCGTGAAGATCGCTACAATATAGGCGCCGATGGCCATAAAGCCTGCCTGTCCCAGAGAAAAAAGTCCGGTAAAGCCAGTGAGCAGGTTCATGGAAACCGCCACAACCGCGTAGATGGCGCTCCGCTCCAGAATGGAGATCTGGTAGCTGTATTCCGCAGAATTGACCTCCAGAAAGGCCAGAACTGCTAAAAGCACCACCAGGGCAATGAGCGTATAGAGTTTGTTTTTGCTTAATTTCGTATTTTTCATATCCGCCACCTCACACTTTGTCAGTTGTCTTCTCACCAAAGAGGCCGGTGGGGCGGATGAGAAGCATGATGATCAACAGGATAAAGGTAAATGCGTCGCTGAAGGTGGAATAGCCCAGAGCAACCAGGGCAGTTTCTCCTAATCCCAGCACAAAGCCGCCGATTACCGCGCCGGGAATACTGCCGATTCCGCCCAGAACGGCAGCCACAAAGCACTTGAGGCCGGGCAGGGAGCCGGAAAAGGGGAACACCGTCATACGATCAGTGAAATACAGGATCGATCCGATTCCTGCTAACAGAGAGCCGACCGCAAAGGTGAAGGAGATGGTGCGGTTGATCTTGATTCCCATCAGGGAGGCGGTCTCATAATCCTTTGACACAGCCCGCATCGCCATGCCGATCTTGGTGTGGTTGATCAGCATGATCAGCAGATACACCAGAACCAGAGTGAGAATCGGCGTGAGGAAGGTCACGAAGGAGGCGGACAGGCCGCCGATCTGAAAGATCTGCTTTAAAAAGGGAATCTCAGGATATCCCTTTGGAAGGGCAGTAAACAGGTAGGTGGCCAGGTTCTGCAGCAGATAGGAAACACCGATGGCAGATATCATGACGGACATCCTGGGGGCAGAGCGCAGCGGCCGGTAGGCAGCCCGCTCGATGCCCACACCCAAAAGCACGGTGAGCGCTAAGGTCACCGGAACAGCGATAAACCAGGGCAGGCTGGCCATGGCGAAAATCATAAAATAGCCCGCCATCATAAAGATGTCGCCGTGGGCAAAGTTGATCAGCCGCAGAATGCCGTATACCAGAGTGTATCCGATGGCGATGAGGGCGTAAGCCCCTCCCAGGGATATGCCGGTCAGGCACTGCTGGAGAAACGTAGTCAAGCTCATGAGAAAGTAAGCCTCCTTTAAAAAGTTCTGCTACTGGCATGGGAAAGGGGACCGCCGCAAAATGAGAAGCCATTTTGAGGCAGTCCCCGATGCTCAGTATGTTTACTCTACAGTAGTGGTGGTCAGGAACTGGAATTTGCCGTCCTTAATGGTCTTAATAAAGGCCAGATCCTTGTCAGCGTCGCCATTCTCGTCAAAGGTAATGCTTCCGGTCACACCATCGATCTGTACGTTCTGGAGGGCATCACGGATAGCGGTTGTGTCTGTGGAGCCAGCGGCCTCAATGGCTGCAATGGCTGCCAGATATGCATCGTAGCCGAGAGCGGAAACTGCGGGGATGATCTCCTCCTGATCGTTCTCCTTCAAGTACTCCTTGAAGCCTTCAATAAAGGCGGCAGCCTCATCGTTGGCGGGCTCTGCCTCGTCAAAGAAGGTGGAGAGAACAACGCCCTCTGCGTCAGCGCCAGCGTTCTCGATGATCGTGGAGTTCTCCCAGGTATCGCCTGCGGCAATGGTGGCGGTGATGCCCAGCTCTCTCGCCTGCTTGATGATAAGCGGTGCGGTGGTGATGGAGGAGGGAGCAAAGATCAGATCAGGATTGGCGGCCTTGATGTTGGTCAGGATAGCCTTGAAATCCGTCTGATTGGTCTGGAACTGCTCTTCACTGACAACCTGGCCGCCCAGCTCCGTAAATGCTTCCTTAAAATAGGAGCCGAGTCCGGAGGAGTAATCATCGCCCAGCTGGGTGATCACAGCTGCGGTCTGTGCGCCGTTCTGCAGTGCGTAGTTCGCCATCACTGTGCCCTGGAAGGGATCGATAAAGCATACGCGGAAATAATAATCATTTCCCTGGGTAACCTGAGGATTGGTGCAGGAGCAGCCGATGGCGGGGATCTTCGCATCTGCGAAAATCTGTCCGGCAGCGATGGACACGCCGGAGCCGTAGCTTCCGAGCACTACATTTACCTTCTCGCTGACCAGCTTCTGCGCAGCATTTACAGCCTCGGTCTTATCGGATTTATTGTCAACCTCAACCAGCTCAATCTTGTACTCATCCTCGCCGATCTTGACGGTGGGGTGTACCTGGTTGGCATAGCGGATGCCCAGAACCTCCTGGAAGCCGCCGCCGCCGTTCTCGCCGGTGGTTGGCTGGAATACGCCGATCTTAATCACCTTCTCATCTGCGGAGCTGCCGGAAGAGCATCCGGCTAAGGCGCCGACGGCCAGAGAAGCGGTCAAGACAAGAGCTGCTGTTTTTTTCAGTTTCATAATACATGGTCCTCCTATGCTGGAATTGTTTTTCTGACAAGGACAACTGTCTTTATTGGAAAAACATGAACTTATTATAGCAGAAATTATAAAAAGTTCAAGAAGAAAAGATAAAAAAACGAAAAAGGACCGTGCTTCGATGATCATTTCGGCCAGGACGGATCTGCATGTTTTGTGTTGACAAATGCCCCCCTAACTGCTATATTTTTGCTAGTGCAAGGGAATGGGAGGCAGGGCTTTGCGGGAGTCCTGCCTCTATGTGTTTCAAGAGGAGGGAAGAGATGAGCAGATACAGCAAGGATGATATTATCCGCATGGTACAGGAGGAGGATGTGGAATTTATCCGCCTTCAGTTCACGGATATTTTTGGGCAGCTTAAGAATGTGGCGATCACGTCCAGCCAGCTGGAAAAGGCTCTGGACAATCAATGCATGTTTGACGGATCCGCTATCGAGGGATTTGTCCGGATTGACGAGTCTGACATGTATCTCTATCCGGATCTGGACACCTTTGAGATATTTCCCTGGCGTCCGCAGCAGGGAAAGGTAGCCCGCCTGCTCTGTGATGTACATAATCCTGACGGAACGCCCTTTGCCGGCGATCCCCGGTACGTGCTGAAGCAGGCGGCGGAGCGGGCGGCGTCCATGGGATACACCTTTCAGGTGGGGCCGGAGTGCGAATTTTTCCTGTTTCACACGGACGAGGAGGGGAGACCGACAACCGGCACCCATGAGATGGCAGGATATTTTGACGTGTCACCCATCGATCAGGCGGAGAATGTCCGCCGGGATATTGTGCTGAATTTGGAGGAGATGGGATTTGCGGTGGAGGCCAGCCATCACGAGATTGCGCCTGCCCAGCATGAGATTGATTTCCAATATACAGAGGCTCTGCGGGCAGCGGATAATATTATGACCTTTAAGATGGCGGCGAGGACCATCGCCAAGCGCCACGGCCTTCACGCCACCTTCATGCCCAAGCCGAAGGAGGGGGTCAATGGATCTGGAATGCATATTAACATGTCCCTTTCCGACAGCCAGGGAAAGAATGTATTTGCCGGAAAAGATACGGATCCCTTACGGCTCAGCCCGACGGCATACTCCTTTATGGCAGGCATACTCTACCATATGAAGGCGATGACGATCCTTACCAACCCGCTGGTTAACTCCTACAAGAGGCTGGTTCCAGGCTATGATGCCCCTATCTATATTGCCTGGTCCTCCACCTCCAACCGGAGCTCTCTGATCCGGATCCCCTCTCCCAGAGGAGAGAGCACCCGCATCGAGCTTCGCTGCCCGGATTCCGCCATGAATCCCTACCTGGCGCTGGCAGCCTGCCTGCAGGCAGGGCTTGACGGCATAGAGAGAGGGATCCCCCTTCCGCCCTGCGTGGAGGGAAATATGTTTGCAATGGAGCCCGAGGAGCTGAAGCAGCGCAGGGTAGAGCGGATCCCGGAGACCTTGGGAGACGCCATCGAGGCCTGCGAGGGAAATGCATTTATCAAAGGTGTTTTGGGAGATCACATATATACAAAATATCTGGAGGCAAAGAAGCAGGAATGGCGCGCCTTCCGGGCGCAGGTGACAGACTGGGAGATACGCCAGTACCTGTATAAATATTGACAGAGCTCTGCAGGGACAGCCTTTGGACAGCTGGGAGGTGAGGCATGTGACGAATATGATTGTAGCCTTTTCCAAAGCCGAGGATGGCAGAAGCATAAAAAACATCCTGGTGCGCAATGGATACCAGGTGGCTGCTGTCTGTACCTCTGGGGCACAGGCGGCTGCGGCTGCAGACGGCCTGAATGGCGGGATTGTAGTATGCGGCTGGCGATTCGAGGATATGATGTATCAGGAGCTTAAAAGCTGTCTTCCGCCGTCCTTTTCCATGCTTCTCATCGCCTCCCCCAGCCGTCTGGCGGAAAAGCCGGAGGAGGGCGTGATCTATCTCTCCATGCCGCTCAAGGTCTGCGATCTTCTGGGAACCGTAGAAATGATGGTTCAGGCCCAGACGCGGCTTAGAAGGAAGCAGAAAAGCCGGCCGAAGGAGAGGAGTCCCCAGGAGCAGGAGCTGATTGACCAGGCAAAGGCTCTGCTGATGGAGCGGAATGGCATGACGGAGGCGGAGGCGCACCGCTATATCCAGAAGTGCAGCATGGACAGCGGGACAAATCTGGTGGAGACAGCCCAGATGGTGATAAGCCTGATACATGTGTGAGGTGGCATATGGAATTTACAAAGATGCATGGAATTGGAAATGATTATGTATATGTAGATTGCTTTAAGGAGCAGGTGCCGGATCCGGCGGGAGCGGCCCGCTTTGTCAGCGACCGGCATTTTGGAGTGGGATCTGACGGTCTGATCCTTATCTGCCCCTCAGATAAGGCGGACTGCCGGATGGATATGTACAATGCAGACGGGTCCCAGGGGCTTATGTGCGGCAACGGCATCCGCTGTGTGGCCAAGTACGCCTACGACCACGGCCTGGTGGACCCAGGCCGGCGCGAGATGACCGTGGAGACATTGGCGGGAATCAAGACGCTGTCTCTGACTGTGGAGGACGGAAGAGTCAGCCAGGTTACCGTAGATATGGGAGAGGGACGGCTGACATCCCAGCTGCCGGAGAGCATCCGTGCGGCGGAGAGAGACTGGGAGTTTGTGGGCATTGATGTGGGCAATCCTCATGCGGTCTGCCGGGTGGAGGATGTGGATGGCATGGATCTGTCAGCGGTGGGACCGGCCTTTGAATTTCATGCCCGTTTTGCGCCGCATCGAGTGAATACCGAATTTATCCAGCTATTGGATAGGAAGAATATCCGAATGCGGGTATGGGAGCGGGGGAGCGGCGAGACCTGGGCCTGCGGAACCGGAGCCTCCGCCAGCGTGATGGCCTGCATTCTTCAGGGATATACGGAGGATGAGGTTTTCGTCCATCTGCGGGGCGGCCGCCTTGCGATCCGCCTGGACAGGGAGACAAACCACCTCTTTATGACAGGTCCGGCGGCAGAGGTGTTCCATGGAACGGTGGAGCTGCCGAAAAATTTCTAACAAGTATGCTGAGAAAAGGAGAGAGTGCGATGTTTAAGATCAATGAGAACTATCTGAAGCTTCCGGGAAGCTATCTGTTTTCCACCATTGCGAAAAAGGTGGCGGCCTACCAGGAGGCCAACCCGGATAAGAGGATTATCCGTCTGGGAATAGGGGATGTGACCCTCCCCATCGCTCCAGCGATTGTGGAGGCCATCCATAAGGCGGCGGATGAGATGGGACATGCGGAGACCTTTCACGGATATGCACCGGATCTGGGGTATGCCTTCCTGCGGGAGACGATTGCCGAGAAGGATTACAAGGCCTGGGGCTGCCCCATCGATGCGGACGAGATCTTTGTCTCTGATGGAGCCAAGAGCGACAGCGGAAATATTCAGGAGATTTTCAGCCAGGACAGCCGCATTGCACTCTGCGATCCCGTGTACCCTGTTTACCTGGACTCCAACGTGATGGCTGGGCGCACAGGGGAGTATGATGCAGCTACAGGCCGGTGGAGCAATGTGATCTACATGCCCTGCACAGCGGAGAATCATTTTGTGCCTGAGCTTCCGAAGGAGCGGCCGGATCTGATCTACCTGTGCGTGCCCAACAACCCCACCGGAACTGCCTTGACCCGTGACCAGCTGAAGGCTTGGGTGGACTATGCCAACCAGGAGGGCTGCGTGATTCTCTACGATGCTGCCTACGAGGCCTACATCTCCGAGGAGGACGTGCCCCACAGCATTTTCGAGATCCCCGGAGCCAGAACCTGCGCGATTGAGTTCCGCTCCTTCTCCAAGAAGGCAGGCTTCACCGGTGTGCGCCTGGGCTTCACTGTAGTTCCCAAGGATTTGAAGTGCGGGGATGTGATGCTCCACTCTCTCTGGGCCCGCCGCCACGGCACCAAGTTCAACGGAGCGCCCTATATTGAGCAGAGAGCCGGCATGGCCGTGTACTCCGAGGAGGGGAACCGCCAGGTGATGGAGCAGGTGGCTTACTATAAGAGAAATGCCCGCACCATCTACGACGGCCTAAAGGAGGCCGGATACACGGTGTTCGGCGGCATCAACTCCCCCTATGTATGGCTGAAGACCGGAGACATGACCAGCTGGGATTTCTTTGATTATCTGCTGGAGAATGCCAGCGTGGTGGGAACACCGGGAAGCGGCTTTGGACCCAGCGGAGAGGGGTATTTCCGGCTGACAGGCTTTGGAACCTACGAGAATACAGTGGAGGCTGTGGAGCGGATCAAGAGGCTTAAGTAGGCAACTTTTGTCTCTCCTTCACATATGGTAGTATATGAGGCAGCGGTTCAGACGGCGGGCATCCTGGGGACATAAGCCGCCGGCTCTGCTGCCGTATCAATATGTGGAGGAGCGAAAGTATGTCGGACGCGAAACGCGTGATTATCGACGCCGGGCACGGCGGCTCGGATCCCGGAGCGGTTTATGAGGGCCGCCGGGAGAAGGATGACGCCTTCCGCCTGGCTCTTGCCATAGGAAAAATATTGGAAGAGCAGGGGGTGGATGTGGCCTACACCCGGACAACGGATGTGTATGATACCCCGCTGGAGAAGGCGCAGATTGCCAACAACGGCGGGGGAGATCTGTTTGTGTCCATCCACCGCAATGCCATGCCGGTGCCGGGCACCGCATCGGGGGCTATGACCCTGGTGTATGAGGATGCGGGCACACCAGCCCTTCTGGCGGAGAATATCCAG
>CALWMT010000058.1 GCA_944382045.1 uncultured Enterocloster sp.
GGGGTAAAGAATCTGGTTCTGGACTATGTGCACCGCTATGCAGACCCAGAGGCCGGCAAGGAGGAGCTCTCCCTGTGGCTCTGCGAAAACCGCAGCGCCATCGAGGACCTGTCAGAGCAATGGCTGAAAAGCCAGGGCTGTGCTGCCCCGGTGCAGCTGGAGCTGACAAGGGACTACTTTCCTTCCAAGGCTTACGGGGATCTTGTATTCCCCTGCGGCGTCTACGATGCCGCCAGAATCACCATCGGCTCGGGAAAGGGGCGAAATTGGTGGTGTGTCCTCTACCCCTCTCTCTGCTTTGTAGATTCCGTCCATGCCGTGGTCCCTGCCTCCTCCCGCAGGACGCTGGCCTCGCAGATGAGTGAGGCGGACTATCATGCGCTCCTGCCGCGGGATGCACCGCAGCATGCGCGTGAAGACATTTCCCAAAATAAAAAGCCGGAGATTCAGATAAAATCCCGGCTTCTGGAGCTTATTTCCGGATGCGGCTCATAGCCGCCTCCTCCTGCTCTTTAATATTGCGGGAGACCGTAATCTCCTGATTGTCGATATGCTCCCGGGCCGCCTTCTTTGCCTCCGCAATATTGTGGTCCCGGAGCGCTGCCACGATGTGGTCATGCTCAATCAGAAGGATCTGCCGCTTATCCTCATCCTTTATATACTCCAGGCGGTAGCGGTACATCTGCTCCCGCAGATTGTTGAGCATCTGGACCAGCTTCTCATTCCCCGTGCTCTGATAGATAATATCATGAAAATGCTCATCGGTCTCCGCGATCACCATGGCATTTCCCCTTTTTATCGCCGCGCAGAAGCTCTCCTGCACCCGCTCCAGCTTGGCCAGATCCTCTGAACTCATCCTCTGGCAGGCCAGCTCAATGGCCAGCTCCTCCAAAGACCGGCGCACCTCTAACACGTCCCGAAGGCTTTTCTCAGAGATCTTGGCGACCTCCGCACCCTTTCTGGGAATCATGAGCACCAGCCCCTCCAGCTCCAGCTTCCGGATCGCTTCCCGGATAGGAGTTCTGCTGACGCCCAGCTTCTCTGCCAGCTGAATCTCCATCAGCCGCTCTCCGGGAGCCAGCTCCCCCTTCAAAATTGCCTGCCGCAGCGTATTGAACACCACATCCCGCAGGGGCAGATACTCATTCATGTTCACCCTGAAACTATTCTCCATAATCATATTCCCTCCCGCATCCTCATGTATTAAAAAAATTTGTGAGATATACCTGCCTTGCAAGACCTGAGGCCTCACCAAACCGCAGTGCCTCATAGGCATTCTTAGCCGCCATGGGATTGATAAACAGGCCGAATACCGTAGGACCGCTTCCGCTCATTACCGCGTTCACAGCTCCCCGCCGCTTCATCTCCTCCTCAATCTGACGGATTACCGGGTATTTGTCCGCTGTCACAAGCTCAAGCACATTCTTAAACAGCCCCGCTACCTGCCGGATATCCTTCCGGCGGATGGCCTCGATCATTCCATCAATATCCGGATGATCCTCCTCCTTGAGCTCCATGGCATCCAGACTCTCATACACGGTCCGCGTCGACACACTGACCGCTGGCTTGGCGATGAGAATCTGGCACTGCGGCATAGGAGGCAGCGGTGTAAGCTTCTCCCCGATTCCCTCCGACAGAACCGTGCCCCGCATCAGGCAGTAGGGAACGTCTGCTCCCAGCTTCAGCCCCCGCTCCATCAATCCCTCCCTGGAGAGGCCCAGGCCGAACATCTTGTTCACGCCATAGAGCACCGCTGCGGCATCGCTGCTTCCCCCTGCCATGCCGGCAGACACCGGGATAAATTTGCGAAGCCGGATCGAGAGGCCTGCGTCCACGCCAAACTCCTCCATCAAAAGTGCTGCCGCCCGGTAGGCCAGATTCTGCTCATTGTTCGGCAGATAATATAAGTTGCTCTCCACACGGATTCCTCTGCCGGTCTTCAGATAAATATCAATTCCGTCATGGAGTCCCACGGTCTGCATGATCATGCGCACCTGATGGTATCCGTCCTCCCGCCTTCCCAGCACATCGAGGCCCAGGTTAATCTTCCCGTGCGCCTTTAATCGCAGATGCGAAATCATTTTCTGCTTTTCCCCCTTTGTCTTCCCCAATTTGTTCCCATTGTTTTTATGTTGTTTTTATTATACATTATATTGTATACAATAAAACGGCGCATTTTTCAATCGTTAAAATACACAAAAAAGCCGCCCTCCCTATGGAGAACGGCTCACGTTTATTCCAGTCTGGGCCAAACCGCCCAATTGAATTACTGCTTTTTCAGGTTTCGAATCGCTTCCTCTATCTCCTCATTGCTGTCATCCAGCAGCGGACTTATATCGCTGTGCGCCGGCTCCTCTGTCTCCTTCGGCATGTACCTGCGGAAAATCGCGGTAAAGAAGAAGGAATTGACAAAGGCCGTCAGGGGCATGCCAAACAGCACGAAAAGCACGGAAATCTGCGGAAGAAAATACAGGGAAAAGTAGGAGAAGGCCACAATAATAATGTCAATCGCCAGAATTCCCAGTGTATGGAACAGATGCCGGACAGACATAAAGAATGCATTAAAAAGCGTTTTCTTAACTGTGTTGTAAAACCGGCACTGGAGGGGGAATACATACGTAGCGATGAAAATTAAAATCATCAGCAGACCGCCAAACACAGCCGTGAGCACCAGCTTTACCTGCTCATTCAGGGGCATCCTGCCTGTCACAATGAACCAAAAATCAAAGCCCAGGAGCAGTCCCACCGCCAAGAGAAGCAGCCAGATGGCTGTGGCCTGCTTGAAATTGGATTTAAAGGAGTGGAAAAAGCCCTTGATCGTGGAGCTGTCCTCATCCCGCACCAGCTTTAGAGTGACATAGTAAACCGCCGTCGTGGACGCGCCGATCGTAAAAATCGGGATAGAGCAGATCGTCCATAAAATATTAAGCAAAATCAAATCTCCCAGCTTTCCGATAAATCTCCAGACTGGATTGTCATAGTTAAATAATCCCTGCAGCATGAAACATCCTCTTCTTTCGTTCATTATAAGCGCTCATTAGTGTTATTCTATCACAGAAACGGAAAAATGCAAAGCGCTGGAAAAGATTCACAGAATTTTTAGAATTGAATGTGCACGCTTCCCGCCGGATGTGGTACAATAGCGGTGTACGAATGTATAGATTGTGAGGGTATGCATGCGATGAATCTAAAAGAGGAAGCGAAAAACGAACGAAAAAAGCTCAGCCAGATGTCCTGGTCCGACCGGATATGGTATATATGGGAGTACTATAAGTTCCATCTCCTGGCCCTGCTTCTGATTCTGGGATTTCTTTTTACCATAGGAACTATATTATATAGGAAGACTTTTACCACCCGGCTCAGCTTTGCCATTGTCAATGACCGGTCGGGCGGCTATTCCTCCACTCTGCCGCTGGAATCCGCTCTGCACCAGGCGCTGGGGTACGGCTCTAAGGATGTGATCGAGTTCAATGATGGCCTGTCCGCCTCCTTTGACGATGGGCCCGCCTCCCAATATACCTATGCTGCCATGATGAAGATTTCCGCTTTGGCTGCCAGCGGCAGCCTGGATATCATGATTGCAGATCAGGCTGCCATCGAGCACTATGCCGGGGTCTCCGCTTTCGCGGATCTGCGTGTCCTCCTGCCGGAGGATATGTATGAGAGCCTGGAGGAATATATTCTCTCCGTGCCTGACGCGTCCGGAGAGATGGTTCCCACTGCCATCTCCCTGGAGGACACCGATTTCCGGGAGATCACGGGAATCTCCATTGATCCCCCTTATCTGGCTGTTATGGCTGATCCTCCGCATACAGAAGATATCCTGCGGACGATCCAGTATTTATTTCAATAATCGGTTCCATTCCAAGGCCCTCCGCCAGATGGCGGGAGGCCTTGTTGTCTCTGTGGATGAGCGCACAGAGACGGACCCCCAGCACCTCCCGCGCATAGTCCGCTGCCTCCTGCACCGCCTCTCTGGCATATCCCCTGTTCCGATACGGGCGGAAAATGTGGTAGCCTATCTCAAGCCAGGGAGAAGCTTCCCCGCCGCCCTCCCTTAGGCGCCGCTGGCCGGCTGCCGCAAGGGCTTCCTCCGCCTGGCGCGGCAGATCTGGATTAGATACTCCCGCCATGCCGGCCAGCTGTTCTGTGCCCTTCTCCACCACAGCCCATACGCCGTACTCATAAAATCTGTACTGATTTTTAATATACTGCTCCAGGAGCTCCTTGGACCGAAACAGCCGCTCCTGCTCCCCATACTCCTCCTCAGGGATCTGCTCCGAGTCCTCCGGGACAAATTCCCGGAGCACCAGCCGCTTTGTCTCCCCGATGATCCATGGGAGGCCCAGATGGCGGCGGAGCACCAGCTCCGCGAGCTCATCGGAGGCATGTGAAAAGTCAGGGATCACATAGGAGACTCCCGGAATCCATCCCCCGTGCATAGAGGCGTCCACAGCCACAGCAGCCCTCCCGGCAGCTTTCGCCGCCAGAAGGGCCTCCGTCTCGTCGGAGAATACCACTGTATGGCATTCTCCCTCCACTATAATGTGCTTTTCCTTCGTCATGCCTTCTCCGGCTCCGGATACTCGGTTCCAAAGGTCTCGACTGTCATGCTCTTAATCCTCTGCTCCTTTAAAGGACGGTCCATGTAATCCGTGGGAGTCTGCGCAATCTTATCCACAATGTCCATCCCCTCTGTCACCTTTCCGAATGCCGCGTACTCTCCATCCAGATGCGGTGCAGCCTTGTGCATAATAAAGAACTGGGAGCCCGCGGAATTGGGATGCGCAGCCCTGGCCATGGACAGCACGCCCTCTGTGTGCTTTAGGCTGTTGGCAAAGCCGTTGTGGGAGAATTCTCCCTTGATGCAGTAGCCGGGTCCTCCCATGCCGTTTCCGTTGGGGCAGCCGCCCTGAATCATAAAGCCGGGAATCACCCGGTGAAAGATCCTGCCGTCATAAAAGCCCTTCTTGATCAGGCTGATAAAGTTGTTGACCGTATTAGGGGCAGTCTCGGGATAGAGCTCCGCTTTGATCACATCCCCGCATTCCATTGTAATTGTAACGATTGGATTTGCCATCTGTATGATCTCCTTTTTCTATGGTTTTGCTCCTCCCATTGTACCTGTTTTGCAGGCAGGCGTCAAGCTCGCTTAATAGGCCCGCTTTATAATCTCCTCCATGTGCTTCTGGGCCTCAAAGCAGATTTTCTCCTCGTCCAGAGTGAGTACCTCCCGATTTTTCATCACAAGCCTTCCATCAATAATGGAGTCTGTCACATCATGCCCATTCGCAGCCTCCACAATCGTGTTCAGCAGATTCTGCGTAGGCTGTATGTGGGGCTGATCGATGTTCAGAAGAATCACGTCCGCCTTTTTTCCCTCCTCCACGGTTCCAAGAATATCTCCCTTTCCCAGAGCACAGGCTCCGCCCCAGGACGCCATCTTCAGCACCGTGGCACAGGTCATCACCACCGGGTTAAATGAGGGAAGTCCCCAATAGGCAATCATTCCATAGCGGAGCACCTTCATCTCGTCAAACAGATCCAAATTGGATGGTGCCGCTCCGTCGCAGCCCAGCCCCACCTGAAGTCCCGCCTGGAGAATCTGAGGTGCCTTGGGGAAGCCATGGTTTGCAAGATTTGCTCTGGGGCAGTGAATCACCTTCACCCCCCGCTCTGCCATGAGTGCGATATCCTCGTCAGAGAGCATCACATTATGTGCGGTGAGAAGATTGGGTCCAAGAACGCCCATGGACTCTAAAAACTGTGCCGGGCGCAGCTTATAATTCTGCAGACAGAAGCTGACCTCATCCTTGTGCTCGCACAGATGGGCGTGAATCCCTGTGTGAAGCTCCTCTGCCGCATCCCGGACCATCGCAATCAGGTCCTGCGAGCATGTCATGACCTGGCGGATAGCAAACCAGATATCAACCCTTCCATCGCCTGCTCCCTGATACCCCTTATAGAGCTCCCTGGTGTGCGCAACTGCCTCCTTGGCAGTCTCCTTCATGGCTCCTGTGATCGCATTCCCCATATCCATGGTAGACTTTGCAATGGCCGCCCGCATGCCGGACTCCACCACTGCGTCCGCCACCCGGTCCATGTAAACACCGCCCGAATCCGCGAACGCGGTCGTTCCATGCTTGATCATTTCCAGGCATGCCAGCTGTCCGCTCACATAGGAATCCTCCGGGCGGAGATTGCTCTCAAAGGGCACAAGAAAGCGGGTCCATACCATGGGATATTCATCGGACACTCTGCCGCGCAGCAGCTGCTGGCAGGTATGTGTGTGCCCGTCCACAAGTCCCGGCATGAGAAGCTTTCCTCTTCCATCCAAGAGCTCCTCTGCCCTGTATTCCTGCGCCAGCTCTGCTTCCGGACCGATTTTACAGATCATGGTCTTGTCAATGGCCACGCTGCAGGTGCCGGATATGGTCATATCCGGCTGCAGAACCCGGCATCCCTGAATTAAAATATCACATTTCGTCATGCGCTTTACACTCCCTTCCTAAAAAGATACGAATATCCGCTATATCACGCCTGTTACCCGCAGCACCACATCAGCCACAAGGGCAGAAAATACGAACGTTCCCGTAATGACCAGAAGCGTAATGATTACCATCTTCCACCCAAGCTTTGCAAAATCCTTCAGATCCTTGCCCAGAGAAATTCCTGCAAAGGCACCCAGCGCCGTGGCGGGAGCCATAAACTGTACCTGGGATGTAATCTGCAGCACAGCATCCTTAACCGGAGAGATAGGGCTTGCCAGGAGCAGGCCTGTCATAGATACGTAGAGCATGGACGGCAGGCTGATGAAGCGGCTCATCCCATGGCTGACCGTCAATCCAAAGAGTGCGATTGCGGAGAGCAGCAGAATTCCTGCGATAGAATCCTTAAGCGGCATGTGATAGCCGATTATATTTGTAAGTATCATGATCACAGAGACAAGGCAGAGAAGCCCGGCCTGCCGGATACAGTAAGTTCTTATCATATGTATCTCCTCCTTCTTCTATGCGCGCTTTCCTCTTCTTCCCAGTCTCGGCTCCAGAAACGCATACAGCTTCCTGGTGAGCGGAAGGCCTATAAAGGTTCCCATATAAATGCCTGTAACACCCGTCAGCATATCACTGGCTCCGCCCATGATAACAATGTCCTCCGCATACTCCGGATAGACCTGGCCCAGGGTGGCTGCCGCGGCCGTCATCATCGAACCGCTTCCCACGCCGCTGGCCATTCCCAGTGCCAGAGGATGGAAGATATTTAAGGACGCTACGGCTCCCACTAAGAGAGTGACGAAGACAGTGCCGATCACGGAGCCTACAATATACACCGCGAAGGTGCCTCTTGTCTCCGCCGCGTCCGCTCCGTAAATATCTGTGGTCAGCCCCAGATTCGCGTCCCGGTTGATGGAATAGCAGGCTCCGATGGCCTCCTTTTTTAAGCCCAGCAAAAGCGCCACTGGAAGAGAGACAAGAATTGTCCCCAGATTTCCAAATTCCTGCAGGATCAGCGCCGGTCCAACCTCAACAATCTTGGCCAGATTTCCGCCTGCTGAGACACCCATCTTCGCCATGAATGGGGCCAAGGCCACCAGAACCAATTCTCCTCCAATTTTTGACTCCTCCTTGCTGAACAGCTTCAGCGCATCGGGTCCCAGACATCCCCCAAAAATAACTGCAAAAACCATGGGGAACAGCGTCAGTGTACCGATTCCTATGTTGATGTTCACAGTACCGATGGTATCGCAGATCACAGCCAGAATAACCGCAATCAGATAAACCTTTCCGTACTTTTTGACCACCGCTCTCACCTGCTCCATAGAACATCCTCCTTTCCTATCCGGCATTTTTTTCCGGAGCTGGCAGTGTTTTGTTACAAAAATCATATCATAGGCCGTCCGGAATCTGTAGATAGAAAAAAGCGATGGAAATCCACCGCTTTTTCAGATAGCTCTTTATGCCAATATCACCGCATCTCCAGCTCCTCCATCAATGCGGTCAGCTGCTCTGCCGCCTCCGGAAGCACATAATTCCCCCGAACAATCCATCCTACCTCCAGCTCTGTGCCATCCTTGATGGGAATGGCCCGTATATCCCCATAGGCCTTATCCGATGTGTGATATCCGCTCCCGACGGCAAAGCCCTGGCTGCTGCGCATAATGGAATACGCCGCCGCCCGGTCTGATACAGAAACCGTCCTGCGAATCTGGTAATAAGGAACAATGAGCTCTGTGTAGGTTGGATTTGCGTTAACCACGCGGTCGTAGGTGATAAACGGATAAGCCCCCAGCGCTTCCAGCTGAATCTCCTGCTGCGAGGCCAGAGGATGTCCCTCCCACAGATATACATGTGCTCTTCGGTAGGCGATGTGATTAAAGATCATCCCCTTTGCGCGCAGCTCCTGGACCATCTGCCCCTTGCTGGGCTCTGCAAAGAAAATAAACCCCAGATCTGCGAGCCCCTTTTCCACCTGCTCCAGCACCTCCGAGGTCCTGCACTCATGGAAGCTCATGTGGTACTCCTCTGCCTCTATCTTTTTCAAAAGTGCTATAAAGGAATCCAGGCCGCAGATGTGATGCTGGGCGGCAATAGACAGACTGGTGCCTCTGTTTTTCTGCGGGCCATATTTTTCATCCAAATAATAGAGGCGGTTTAAAATGCCCTTAAACTCGATCAGAAGCTCCTTTCCCTCCCCGGTCAGCGTCACCCCCCGGGAGGTTCTCACAAATGCCTTTACCCCATAGTATTTTTCCACCGCGCTTACCGCCTCAGACACGCTGGACTGGGACGCATATAGTTCCTTAGCTGCCTCGCTGATGGAGCCTGCTGCTGCCACCGCGGCAAAATAGCGGATCTGCTGAAGCGTCATCTTGTCTCTTCCTCTTCTCTCTGGTATGCATATCCAAATATTCTGCTTGTATTATACCCAACGCAAAGGGTTAATTCAAGCTTGTCCTTATCACGTTTTCTTTTCCAGGCATAGACAGAGACCGGCAGGAATAAGACAGATAGTAAGAGCTTATGCGCAGAGAGGGGCAGATTGAAATTGACGGACGTGTTGGAATGCATTCATGGGATGGTGTGGGGGCCATGGACCCTTGTGGTTTTTCTGGGAACAGGGATATATTTGAGTATTCGATTCGGTTTTTTTCAGATCAGGGGATTTCCCTTTTGGTGGTCGGCTACGGCAGGAAGCTTGGCGAAAGCCAGAAGGGCAGAGCAGGGGGGAGTAAGCCAGTTCCAGTCTGTGTGCACCGCTCTGGCGGCAACCGTTGGGACCGGCAATATTGCCGGCGTGGCTACGGCTTTGGCTGCCGGCGGGCCAGGTGCCCTGTTCTGGATGTGGATCTCCGCATGTATCGGCATGATTACTGCCTACGGGGAAACCGCGCTGGGAGCCTGCACCCGCCGGGAGGCTGGGCACGGAAAATACCTGTGCGGCCCGTTTGTCTATATGGAGCAGAGGCTTGGAGCGCGGTGGATGGGGCTTCTCTATGGGTTTTTGTGCCTGATGTGCTCCTTGGGGATGGGAAGCATGGTCCAGTCCAATGCGGCCCTGGGGACAATGGCCTATGCCTGGCACATTCCCCTGCTTCCTGGAGGAATCGTATTTACAGCTCTTCTGGGGGCTGTAATTCTGGGAGGCATCCGAAGGATTGGAAGTGCTGCGGAGAAAATAATGCCGGCAGTGTCGGGAATCTATATTTTTTTCTGTCTTCTTGTACTGGCCATATCCTTTGAGAGGATTCCCGGAGTGCTGTGCGCTGTGTTTGCCTCTGCCTTTGAGCCAGCCTCCGCAGCAGGGGGCGCCGGAGGCTATCTGCTCAGCCGAAGCCTGCGCTATGGCGTCTCGCGGGGAGTCTTTTCCAATGAGGCGGGTTTGGGAACCCTGGCCATTCTTCACGGAGCGGCAGACCGAGCGGATCCCCGGCAGCAGGGAATGTGGGCAATGTTCGAGGTTTTTTTTGACACAGTGGTGCTCTGTACCCTGACGGGACTCGTGATACTATGCGCAGCGGGAACAAAGCTGGGGGAAAGCCCATACCAGGGTGCAGCCCTGGCAGCCTGGTCCTTCCAGAGCTGCCTGGGGCCTGCAGGAGGAGAGCTGGTCAGCGCTTCCGTAGTCGTATTTGCCTTTGCTACGATTATGGCCTGGTATTATATGGGAAAGCAGGCTGCCTGCTATCTTTCAGGGGGGCTCAGCAGAGGGGCCAGCGGGAAGAGATCGCTGTTTGAGGATACTA
The DNA here is from genome assembly GCA_944382045.1 of uncultured Enterocloster sp. Lineage (GTDB taxonomy): Bacteria > Bacillota > Clostridia > Lachnospirales > Lachnospiraceae > Enterocloster. The sequence continues at coordinate 10,244 of CALWMT010000058.1, forward strand.
TTTATCCAATTTTGTTTCTGGGCGCTGTATTTGCGGGCAGTCAGGCGCAGCTGGACCTGGTGTGGCTGCTGTCGGACATATGGAACGGGCTTATGGCATTTCCGAATCTGACGGCGCTCCTGTTTCTTGCCGGGGAGATTGAGCTCCCAGATTGGAGGGGAAAGGCCAGAGTGCGGGGCATCCGAACAGAGGAAGACGAATAGCAAACAAAAAACGCATCACCGGCGAGTGATACGTTTTTATAAAAGTATTTTAAAAGGGAGGAGAGCTGATAATTTCTTATCAGCTCGAGTATTATGAAAAAAATCTTGTAAGCGTTATCGGCTTAGAAGCTGTTCAACTTCTATGGTTATAGTATATTGGGTAAACATGAAGAAAAAATGTTGTTTATGTAAAAGGTTTTTGAATGAATTGTAAACGAATTGTGAATGAAGCGGGCGGAAAAAGAAAACGATGCCTGCATGCACATTTCTTCGCAATAGCAATTCTGGTGAAATTGTGCTATACTCTAGGCATAGGCAATATCCAGCACAATATAGAAAAGAGGTCTGCCGATGCCCGGCTTTACTACACATTATATATTAGGCATGAAGGCGTACAATGACATGCCGCAGAACA
>CALWMT010000059.1 GCA_944382045.1 uncultured Enterocloster sp.
ATTCCTTTGAGGCCTTTCTTGCGGAGACGCTTCGGGATCCCCGAGAGCTGGCAGAGCGGCGGGAGTATCTGCTTTTTGGCGATCAGCTCTACCTGGTTCCGCCGGAAATGCCGGATATGGACGGCCTCAAAATCCTCCGGCCAGGCCTTCATATGGGGACATTTAAGAAAAATCGGTTTGAGCCCTGCCACAGCCTGGCCCTCTGGCTTCTCCCGGAGCAGGTGATCCGGTGCAGGGAGCTGTCTCTGGATTCAAAGGAGCTTCCCGCCTACCTGAGGGGGGAGGCATTGGCCTGGGGGCAGGAAGGGAGCGGGGCGAAGGGCTGGGTTCTGATCGCGGCCGAGGGCTTTTCCCTTGGCTGGTGCAAGCTGGCGGCCGGCACACTCAAAAATCACTATCCCAAGGGACTGCGCCGGCCATAGGACCTGGCGCTGGCGGCATATTCGGATACGCGGGTGAATAGGATGATAGAAAAGCAGTGGGAGGCAGTTATCTGTGAAACGAATTGCAGGGATCCTTCTTGCATGCTGCCTGGCGCTGGAGAGCACGGTCCTATCCTTGGCAGGTACAGCTTCAGCTCCGGCGGGTGTGCCGTCAGTGCAGGAGTCCGAAGCACGGGAGGCTCCCAGAGCGCCCTCCCTCCATGCGCAGTCCGCCGTGCTTATGGACGGAGACAGCGGGCGGGTTCTCTTTGAGAAGGAGGGATCCGCAGTCCGGCCTATGGCCAGCACCACGAAGATTATGACCTGTATTCTCGCGCTGGAGCGGGGAGATATGGATGACCAGGTGGAAGCGTCCGCCGCGGCGGCCGCCCAGCCGGAGGTGCGCATGGGGGTGCGCCCCGGGGAGGCCTACCGGCTGGGGGATCTTCTCTATGCGCTGATGCTTGAGTCCTACAACGATGCTGCGGTCATGATTGCGGAGCATATCGGAGGGGATGTGAAGGGGTTCGCGGCCCTGATGAACGAGAAGGCACGCAGCATAGGCTGCCGGGATACGTATTTTATCACCCCCAATGGGCTGGACGCCAGCGAGGAGGACGGGGACGGCACTGAGAGGACCCACTCCACCACGGCAGAGGATCTGGCCCGGATTATGTGCTATTGTATCCGCCAGTCCCCCAAAAGAGAAGAGTTTTTGGACATCACAGGAACCCAGAATTACTATTTCACGGACCTGGATGAAGCAAGGTCCTACAGCTGTGCAAACCACAATGCCCTTCTGGCGTCCCTGGATGGAATGCTTTCCGGAAAAACGGGATTTACCGGGGGAGCGGGCTATACCTATGTGGGAGCCCTGGAGAGTGAGGGGAGGACCTATGTGATCGCCCTTTTAGGCTGCGGCTGGCCGCCCCACAAGACGTATAAGTGGGAGGATGCCAGGCAGCTTTTCTTCTACGGGAAGGAAGCGTATGCGCTGTGCCGGGTAGAATTTGAGGAGGAGTATCCCCCGCTCTCTGTGACAGGCGGTCTGTACTGGGAGGAGGATGGGAGGGACGGCCGGAAAATACAGGTCTGCGGCGGGCTTCCCCCGGGCGAGACAGGCTTTTCCCTGCTTTTAGGTGAGAAGGAGCAGGTGATCCGGCGGGTGATCCTCCCAGAACAGGCGGCGGCCCCGGTGAAAAAGGGGCAGGAGATGGGGAGAGTGGAGTATCTGCTGGAGGGAAAGACGATATTTTCCTATCCCCTGCTGGCCGCCCAGGAGGTGGAGAGAATGACGATGAAGCGGGGCATGGCCCGCCTGTGGGAGCTTTTTTGGAGCGCCGGATAGAAAAACAGGAAGTTTTAAGCTTTTCTTACGAATCCTGGTATTCTGTGAACTTTGGTCCGTTTTGGTTGACACAGGAAGGTCTTTGTCATTATAATAAGGTTAAATGCCGCAAATTGGCATACACCATACAGGAGATAGACACAGAATGAAGGGAAGAGTACATAAGAAGGGACTGGCCCTGGTATTGGCGCTGGCATTTGCAGCCCAGGGGCTGGGAGCGGGAAGGCTGCCTTTCCGGCCCTTTGATTCCTACGCATATACAGGGGCGGCCACAGTGAAGGCCTCCTCTCTTAATGTACGAAGCGGTCCCGGCACGGGATATTCATCCCAGGGACGGCTGGCAGCGGGGGCATCCATCCAGATTGTAGGCGAGCAGCAGGGAACGGATGGAAACCTTTGGTATCAGATTCAATATACAGGAAGCGGCGGAACGGTGAACACAGGCTATGTGTCCTCTCTGTACGTGCGCCTTCCTGTCTCCTATTCCACCGATGCGGATTTCGAGGCATACCTGACTTCACAGGGATTTCCGGAGAGCTATAAAAATGGACTCAGGCAGCTCCATGCGCAATATCCCAGCTGGGTTTTTGTGGCAAAAAATACGGGGCTTGACTGGGAGACCGTTATTGAGAACGAGAGCGTTTTGGGCCGCAATTTGGTATCTGCGGCGAGCATTTCCTCCTGGAAGTCAGTGGAGAGCGGTGCCTATGACTGGAACAGCAGCACATGGACCGGCCTTGACGGCGGAAGCTGGGTGGCTGCCTCGGAGGACATTATCCGCTATTATATGGATCCGAGAAATTTTCTCGATGAGACCTATGTTTTTCAATTTTTGTCCCATGAATACAATCCATCCGCGCAGACGCGGGAGGGACTTGCGAGCATGGTAGAGGGAACCTTCCTGTCAGGGACCACAAGCTCCACGGGAACATCCGGCGGGGGCACCTCCTATGGGCCCGGGGGGAGCAGCTCCTCTGCCTCCCAGAAGGGACCGGGAGCCAGCACCTCTGACCGGGATGCGGTTACAGGACCGGGCGTTCAGGGGAGCGGCAGCACCTCCCAGGGCGCAGCTTCGGAGTCACCGGGCGGAGGCAGCGCCTCCCAGGGCAGCAGCCATCCCCAGAGCGGCAGCACCTCTCAGGGCAGCGGTGCGTCTCAGAGCGGTCCCGGAGGCTCCTCCTCGGACGTGTCCGTGAGCCTGGAGGGACCTCAGGCGTCGATTTCGGTAAAGGAAAGGAATCGGGTGGCAGCCTCTGTGATGCTGGTGGGACCAGGAGCAGAGGACAGCTCCCAGCCTCAGGCCGCCCAGCCGGGCACGGAGGCCCAGTCACCTGGCACCGCGGATACGGCTTCCGGCGGCACCAAGACCTATGTGGATATCTTGATGGATGCTGCGTCTCAGTCCGGGGTGAGTCCCTATGTGCTGGCGGCCATGATTCTTCAGGAGCAGGGAAAGTCCGGTGGGACAAATCTGATTTCCGGAACATATTCCGGCTATGAGGGCTATTATAACTTCTTTAATGTGGAGGCCTACCAGTCCGGCTCCCTCTCCCCGACGGAGATGGGACTGCGCTACGCCTCGGAGTCCGGTACATACGGGCGCCCCTGGAATACGGTGGAGAAGTCCATTCTGGGCGGTGCGCAGAATTACGGGGACAATTATGTGAAGGCCGGGCAGAATACCTTCTATTTAAAAAAGTTTAATGTGCAGGGCACGAATCTGTACAAGCACCAATATATGAGCAATATTCAGGGGGCGGCCTCGGAGGCGGCATACCTTGCAGAGGCGTACACAAATGAGCTGAAAAGCTCCGCGCTGGAGTTCCATATTCCTGTGTACAGCAATATGCCGGAGCAGGCCAGCATGGCGCCCACGGGAGATGGAAGCCCCAACAACAAGCTTTCCTCTCTGAGCGTGGACGGATTCAGCCTGACGCCTACCTTCAGCAGAGATACGGAGAGCTACAGCCTGATTGTGGACTCCTCTGTCAGCCAGGTTCAGGTATCTGCCGCGGCAGCGGACCAGACAGCAGAGGTGAGCGGAGCAGGCGCCATTTCCCTGGCAAGCGGAGGCAATGATATCACGGTGTCCGTGAAGGCACAGAACGGAAGCGTGAGAAATTACGTCATCCATGTGGTAAAGCAGGAGGGCGGACCTACGGCGGGCAGCGGCCAGACCACGGCTTCGCCGGCAGGCTCCGGAGCTTCGCCCGGATCCTCAGCAGGACCGGGAGCGTCCTCCGGTCCAGGGACCTCCGGAGGCAGCAGCTCAGGACCTGGAGGAACGAATGTGACGATCGTGGAGATCGACTAATATAGTTAGAAAGTGGGAATGATGATGACGAGACGAATCAGAACATGGACAGCCTTTCTGGTCCTTACCCTTGTGCTGGCGGCTGCGATGCCGGCCCGGCTGATGACAGCATTTGCGGAAAATGGAAGAATTGCCTTCTCTGATCCTTCCGGAAGTGTGGGAAGCCAGATTACGGTGAATATGGAGATCACTGACAGCGAGAATCTGGCCAGTGCGGATGTGATGCTGGCCTATGATTCCAATATGCTGGAGTTTGTCAGCGGAACCAATGCGGAGGGGGGAGCCGGAGCGGTCCGGGTTCACGGAGATGGAGGAACACCGAATACCACCAAGCTGCGTTTTACCTTGACTTTCAATGCCCTGGCCGCAGGCACATCCAAGATCACTGTTACCAGCCAGGAGGTATATGACGCGGCCTCCCAGCTTGTGACCATAGAGCGGCAGGGAGACTCCACCGTGACGGTGGGCGCTCTGGCGACAGCGTCCAATGATGCGTCGCTGCGCTCCCTCCAGGTGTCGCCGGGCACACTCACACCGGCCTTTTCACCGGATGTGGACACCTACGCGGTGACCGTGGGAACCGATGTGGATAAGCTGATTGTCAGCGCGGAGTGCGCGAATGAGAACGCCACCAATGTGGTGAATGGCAACGAAAACCTGCAGATGGGAGAGAACCGGGTTACCTGCCAGGTCACGGCGCAGGACGGGGAGACCGTGAAGGAGTACGTGATCGTGGTCACCAAGGCAGAGGGCGGAGCCAGTGCAGGAACGAATGAGGCGGGCGGCTTCCCCATGCGGGTATCAGAGCGGGTGATCACAGTCCTTGAGCCGGATGATACGGTGGCGATTCCCGAGGGCTTTGTGGAGCGCACCATCCGCATGGACGGCCACGAGGTGACCGGCTGGGTATGGGGCAGTGATGCGGAGCCGGAATACTGCGTCATCTACGGAATGAATGAGGCAGGGGAGACAAGCTTCTACCGCTATGACATGAAGGATACGGAGCGCACGCTCCAGAGATATTTTGCAGATCCGGCCATTGCGGATTCTGTGTCCAGGGACGTGTACGATGAGCTGGCGGTTCAGTACGATTCTCTGCGGGGTGATTTCAACCTGTTTAGGATTCTGCTCATTGCGGCGATTGTCATTGCGCTGGTGCTGCTGGTGCTGCTGGTAGCCGTGGTTTCTGGAAAGAACACAAGACGGCAGCCCGCTGCCGGAGGCAGAGGACAGGAGCCGTCAGACCGGCCGGCCAGCGGAAGGACGGGGCGCAGAAGGCCCGAGGCCTCACAGCCGTCCCGGGCCAAGGCAGAACCCGAGCCTGAGGAGTACGCGGAGGAAGAGGACGAATATGATCCGGAGCCGGAGGAAGTGTCTGCGGAATCCGAAGAGGAGTATCCGGATCCAGAGGAGGAGACATACACCGACGAGATTGCCGGCGAGCCGGAGGAGGAGCCCCAGGAGACCTATGTGGAGGAGGCCTGGGAGGAGGAAGAGGATGCCTCCCGGGTAGTTTATGAGGAGCCGGCAGAGCCCGAGGAGTCCTCTGGAAAATCTGCGGCAGCAGCTGCAGGAAGGCCAGCGGCGCCTGCAGAAAAGGCTGCAGCAAGGCAGCAGACAGCGCCTGAACGCAAAGCGGCGGCAGCGGATGACGATTTTGAGATTTTTGACCTATAATACAGAGAGGGAGAGAAAGACATGTATTGCGTAAAGACCATCAAGGATGATTTGTTTTGGGTAGGAGGAACGGACCGGCGCCTGGCGCTGTTTGAGAATGCGTTCCCCATTCCCCGGGGTGTTTCCTACAATTCTTATGTCCTTATGGACGAGAAGACCGTGCTGTTTGATACGGTAGATAAGGCGGTCAGCCAGCAGCTTTTTGAAAATCTGGAGGCGGTTTTAAAGGGCCGCGGTCTGGACTATGTGGTGGTGAACCATATGGAGCCGGATCACTGCGCGACTCTGGGCGAGGTGGCAGCCCGCTATCCGGACGCCAAGGTGGTGTGCAATGCCAAGACGGTTTCTATTATCAAGCAGTTTTATGATTTTGATATTGATTCCAGGGCTCTGGTTGTGAAGGAGGGGGATACCCTCAGCACAGGAAGGCACAGCCTGACCTTTGTCATGGCGCCTATGGTTCACTGGCCGGAGGTCATGGTTACCTACGACACCACGGACAAGATCCTTTTCTCTGCGGATGCCTTCGGCACCTTCGGCGCCATGAACGGCAACCTGTACGCGGATGAGGTGAACTTTGAGAGAGACTGGCTGGATGATGCCAGAAGATATTACACGAATATTGTGGGCAAGTTCGGCCCCTCCGTGCAGGCGCTCTTAAAGAAGGCTGCCGGCCTGGAGATTGCCATGATCTGCCCTCTGCACGGACCGGTTTGGAGAGAGAATATCAGCTGGTACGTGGACAAATACCTGACCTGGAGCAGCTACCAGCCCGAGGAGAAGGCAGTGATGATCGCCTACGGCTCCATCTACGGCCACACGGAGAATGCGGCGAATATCCTGGCCTGCCGCCTGGCGGACAAGGGTGTAAAGAATATTGTGATGTATGATGTGTCGAACACCCATCCATCCTATCTGATTGCCGAGGCCTTCCGCTGCAGCCATCTGGTGCTGGCATCCGTTACCTACAATGGCGGCCTGTTCAGCTATATGGAGCACTTCCTGTCCGAGCTTAAGGCCCATGGCCTGCAGGGACGGACTGTGGCTCTCGTGGAGAACGGATCCTGGGGCGTTCTGGCCGGAAAGCTGATGGGTGAGGCTCTCTCCGGCATGAAGAATATGCATGTGCTGGAGAACAAGGTGACGGTCAAATCTGCCCTTAAGGAAGGACAGGAGGCAGAGCTTGAGGCTCTGGCCCAGGCGGTTTGGGAGTCGATGGCGTAAAAAACCATTGACATTTCCCGCGCGAGGGACTAGAATGATAACAAACCAATGAGGAAGAGTAAGTAGCTTCAATGGACTTCTCACAGAGAGCTGCGGGTGGTGGGATCGCGGCAGGATGGACTTGGAGTGAATGGGCTTCTGAGGGCGAGCTGAAGCACTGAGTAGGTGAGCCGGAGAGCGGACTCCGTTATCAAAGAGAGCATATGTCAGTATGCGTGAGTGGATGTAGAAATACATCAAGCCGGGTGGCACCGCAGGAGTTTTGGATGATCACAGCTCTTGTCCCTGCATTTTTTGTAAGGGACAAGGGCTGTTTTTTGTTATATGAGCGCTTCGCGCCGGAGGAAAGCGGCCTGAATCCCTACTGGTAACAGTTCAGGCGGCGGGCATCTTCTTGCCCGGCCAGAGGCCGGACAAGAAGCATCGGATGTCCATCCGATGTGTAAACAGGGGCGAAAACATACTTACAAGCGGGCTTGACGTCTATTTTCGCCCCTGTTTACCCGCCGTCTGAACTGTTACCTCTACTGCGAGTCAGAAAGGAGATAGGACGTATGAAACTGGAAAATTATGAAGTACACCTGCCAAATTATTCTATCGGGGATCAGATCTATGACAAGATTGGACCGGTATGCGAATCCTACGGGACGAAGGTTCTGGTGATTGGCGGACGAAGGGCCTTGAATGCGGCTTATGAGAAGATCCGCTCTTATGTGGAGAAGACAAGGCTTGAGATTATCGGCGTGGAGCTGTACGGAGAGAACTGTACCTATGCGGCGGTGGAGAGGCTTCGGGCCCTGCCACTGTACAAGGAGGCGGACATGGTCTTTGGAGTGGGCGGAGGAAGGGCCCTTGACACGGTGAAATGCCTGTGCATCACGGACGACAAGCCGGTGTTTGCCTTCCCGACCATTGCCTCCAACTGCTCAGCATGTACCTCGGTCTCTATCATGTACAATGAGGACGGAACCTTCCTGCGGCCGCACTTTTTTGTAAGGCCGGTTATGCATTCCTTCATTGACACGGAGATCATTGCAAAGGCCCCCAGCCAGTATATGTGGGCGGGAATCGGGGATACCTACGCGAAATATTATGAGGCGGAGATTTCCTCGAGGGATGAGCGGCTGGAGCATTTTACGGCTCTGGGCGTGGCCGTCAGCAGGATGTGCCGGGATCCGCTGCTCCAGTACGGCCCCAAGGCGCTGGAGGACCACAAGAAGGGGCTGTGCACCTATGATGTGGAGCAGGCGGTGCTGGCCATTGTGGTGACCACAGGGATTGCGTCCATTTTCCTTACAAAGGACTATACGCCGGATTACAACAGCGGCCTGGCCCACGCGGTCTTCTACGCGATGACCTCCTATCCCGTGATTGAGGAGCGCCACCTTCACGGCGAGGTGGTCGGCTTCGGCGTCCTCCTGGCTCTGCTGGTGGATAAGCAGGAGGAGGAATTCGAGGCAATCTACCGTCTGAATCGTGCGCTGGGTCTTCCGGTCTCCCTTGAGGAGATTGAGATCACGGATGCGCAGTGGGAGGAGTGTGAGGCCCGCATTCCGGAGATGTCGGATGTAGCCCACTATCCCTATCAGGTGACAAAGGAAATGCTGGATGAGGCGATGAATCGGCTGAAAGAGAGGGTGAGACAGGATGAAGCGAATGAATAAAGGAGGAGCCGTGATTCTGGGGGTATCCTTCGTATGGTTTACCACGCATTTTGGAGGCGGCTTTGCCTCCGGCGCGCAGATTTACAGCTACTTTGTCAGATACGGCGTCTGGTGCCTGCTCATGCCGGTTCTCGCCATGCTGTACAATACCCTGTTTTTTGCATACAGCCTCCGCTTTGCCCGAAAGCATGAGGTATATGATTACCGATCCTATAACGATGCCTTTTATGGAAGGTTTTCACCGATATTTTCCAACCTGTTTGAGGTGCTTTACATCTGTGTGATGTGTGTGGCTCCGGCAGTTGCATTTGCTACGGGGGGTGCTACCCTGAGCACTCTGACAGGACTGCCATACCTGCTCTGTACACTGCTGATCGGCGTCTTTATCTTTGTGGTTGCCATCTTCGGGACGGATTTGGTTCGGCGGGTGGCGTCCATATTGTCGATCTGCATTGTGGCGGGTCTTCTGATCGTCTACATCCCCAATATCATAGCAGGATTTTCGGGGATTTCAGCGGCGGTCTCCAGCATGACCCAGGCTGAGCTTCCCCTGGGGGATGCCCTGTACTCCGCATTCCTGTATGGAACCTTCCAGCTCTCGAATATTGCTGTATTTGTGCAGCACGCGAAATCCTTTGAACGGCCGGAGGATGCAGTGAAGAGCATGGGTGTGGGATTTGTGGTAAATTCCCTGATGATGGTGATGGTGGTTCTGGGCCTGATGACGATTTACACGGATCCCGATGCCGCGGGGCAGAGCGTGCCCACCCTCTTTATGGTGCAGAATGGCGTGGGTGCTTCCTTTATGACGCCCCTGATTTCCATTCTCATTATCCTGGGAGCTGTGTCCACAGCAGTCAACATGGTGGCAGCTATGGTAAAGCGGATTTATGGAAAGGAGAAAAAGACCGAGGGCTCAGGCGTACACATTACGCGCAAGGAGATTCTTGCAGCGCTGGCCTGCTGCCTGGTGGACTTTGGGATCGCGCAGTTTGGGCTGCTGACATTGATTCAGAAGGCGTACAGCTTTTTGGCATATCTGGCAATTCCGGTGATTCTCGTCCCCTATATTATTCATATGGCGGCTACACGGTTTGATACAAAATAGGCATTGCTTCAGGACAGCCTATCCTCCCGACCGGCCTTTGGCTGGGAGGGAGGTTCAGAGGAGGAAAAAAGATGAGAAGGACAGCGCACGCGTGCTTGAAAACACTCTGCCGGAGGTCCGGCCTGGCCGCGCGCGCTGTTTTTCTGTTTTTTCTCCCGCTGCTTCTGGGCGCCTGCGCGCCGCAAGGGGAGGCAGAGCCTGCGTCTGCCCAGCCCGGCGCAGGCCAGCCGGCCTCCGCGGTACAGGAGAGCACTGCCTCCGATGCAGAGCAGGGGCCTCGGATCGTGTGGACGGACGGTGAGGAGATAATAGAGGAATCGCTTCCGGCAGGCCAGCAGGAGCTGATTGAGGCCTATTTTTCTCGGTATTATGAGGCGCTGGTGACCCTTGAGGTGCCGGATTTTTCGGAGCTTTTCGCATCGGACGCAGGGGCCTGGCTGAGCCTTCACGAACAGACCATGGCATACATCATCGGCCTGCGCTCTATGCGGCCAGCAGATCTCTGCCTGGCAGATTATCGCTCGGAGCTGGCTTTGGAGGAGGCGGGAGAGGAGACTGCGGAGGCTCATAACCAGGCCGTGCTTACGGAGACCAGCACGCAGAATTTTGCGTGCCACCCGCAGGTGGATTCCATGGTCTTCGGGGTCCGGCATACCTTTGTGTTTGTCCGTGAACACGGGGAGTGGCGGATAAAGGAGCACACCCAGTGGGATGGAAGCTTCTGGAGCATGATGCGGGAGCTGGGGGATGACGGACCGGAGGGCCTGCCAGATGCGGAGGAATATTTTGCGGCGCGGCGGGCGGCGCTTTTGGCGGAGGCAGAGGCAGAGCTGGCCCTTCGGGAGGAGGACAGGGAGGAGCGGGAGACGCTGGCGGACAGAAGGGCGGAGGCAGCGGCACCTGCGGAGGGGGAGCCTTCCGGAAATTTGGTGCCCTACGACAGGGATGCAGCCGCGTCTTACGGGGCTTCCTGGATAGGCCGGAGAAATGAGGATTGGTG
>CALWMT010000060.1 GCA_944382045.1 uncultured Enterocloster sp.
TGTTGCAAATGCAACAGACATTTTTTACCGGCGGAAGTATAGTGTAGATGTTCAGAGAAAATGCTTATACTGTATTCTGCGGGACAGAAAAGACAAGAGAGGTAGGAACAGCCATGCTTACATTGGAAAATCTCTCCTTTGAAGTCAACGACGATAAAGGGGAAAAGGGAATTATAAAAGACATCAGCCTCACCGTGGGCGACGGAAAATTTGTGGTCATCACTGGGCCGAATGGGGGCGGAAAGTCCACGATGGCCAAGCTGATTATGGGAATCGAGCATCCGAATTCCGGGCGCATTTATTTTGATGGCCAGGATATCACAGATATGAGTATCACAGACCGGGCGAATCTGGGCATCAGCTTCGCCTTTCAGCAGCCCGTGCGGTTTAAGGGGGTTCAGGTGATTGATCTGCTTCGCCTGGCGGCCAAGAAAAGGCTGACCGTGGCAGAGGCCTGTCAGTATCTTGCCGAGGTAGGGCTCTGCGCAAAGGATTACATCGACCGGGAGGTAAATGGAAGCCTTTCCGGCGGGGAGTTAAAGCGGATTGAGATTGCTACCGTGCTGGCACGCGCCTCCAAGCTCTCTGTATTTGATGAGCCGGAGGCAGGAATTGATCTGTGGAGCTTCCAGAACCTGATTCAGGTATTTGAGCGCATGCGTCAGAAGACAAAGGGGTCAATTCTTATTATTTCCCACCAGGAACGGATCCTCAGCATTGCAGATGAGATTGTGGTGATTGCGGACGGCCGGGTGGTCAAGCAGGGGACCAGGGATGCGATTCTTCCGGAGATTCTGGGAACCGCCTCCGCAGTGGATGCATGCAATGGAATTCAGCAGATTGAGCAGTGATGAAAAAGGGGTAACAGATATGGATCAGATACAGGAGAGAATACTGGAAGAGGTGGCGGACCTTCACGGCGTGCCGGAGGGCGCTTACAATATACGTGCAAACGGACAGATGGCCGGACGCAGCACAACGGCCAACATTGACATTGTGACAAAGACAGACAAGCCGGGAATTGATATTCATATTAAGCCCGGCACCAAGCATGAGAGCGTGCATATCCCGGTGGTGATCAGCGACAGCGGCCTGAAGGAAGTGGTATACAATGATTTTTACATCGGCCATGATGCGGATGTGGTGATCGTGGCCGGCTGCGGCATCCACAACTGCGGGGTCCAGGATTCAGAGCACGACGGCGTGCACCGCTTCTTTGTGGGAAAGAATGCACGGGTGAAATATGTGGAGAAGCATTACGGCGAGGGTGATGGAAAAGGACAGCGGATTTTAAACCCCCAGACCGAGGTCTATATGGAAGAGGGAAGCTTCGCAGAGATGGAGATGGTCCAGATCAAGGGCGTGGATTCCACCAAGCGGACCAATCTGGCCAAGCTGGAGGCTGGCGCCAAGCTGATTGTGCGGGAGCGCCTCCTGACTCACGGCTCCCAGTATGCGGAAAGCGATTATGTGGTGGAGCTCAATGGGGAGGACTCCAGCGCGGACGTGGTTTCCCGCTCTGTGGCGAAGGAGCATTCCCAACAGCTCTTTAAATCAGAGATTATCGGCAACGCCAAGTGCAGCGGCCATACAGAGTGCGATGCGATCATTATGGACGATGCCAAGATCGTGGCGGTTCCCGGCCTGACGGCAAACAACCTGGATGCTGCCCTGATTCATGAGGCTGCAATTGGAAAGATCGCCGGGGAGCAGATTATAAAGCTCATGACCCTGGGGCTTACCGAGGAGGAGGCAGAGGCTCAGATCGTGAACGGATTCCTGAAATAGGAATCGTTTATCCGCAGCCTGTCATATACTGGGAAAAAGAGTCTGCGGGAGATCTGTCCCATGGAAAATCAAAAGCGTGAGAATCTTTTAAATCTGGCGCTGGATACCCCGGAGGAGGAGCGGGCGCGCTCTCAGGACCTGAATGTGGGCTACAGCCAGGCGGATCGGACCTGGGAGCTGATTGTGCGCTGCCGGGGGAGCCTAAAATGGCTGGAGGAGGAGCCCGGCGTGCCGGAGCCAGGAATCCGGGTGAATGAGCTTGCGGGCGGCTATGCCATTCTGCGTGTCCCAGAGGCATTTGTAGACACAGTGAGCCGTCTGGAGCAGATTGAATATATTGAGAAACCAAAGAGGCTGTTTTTCGCTCTGAATGGAGCGAGGACAGCCTCCTGTCTTTCAGGAGTTCAGCCGGGAACAGAGGAGGGGCTGGCGGCAGACGCGGGGAGCCCTGGCAGAGCAGCACTGACAGCCGGGCAGGCTGCGGCCTCTGCTGGAAGCCTCGATCTTACAGGCCGCGGGATTTTGATGGCGGTGAGTGACTCAGGAATCGACTGTTTTCAGCAGGACTGCCGGGATGCGGACGGCACCACCCGGATTCTGTATCTTTGGGATCAGGATCAGGGGAGGGTATACACGCGGGATGACATCAATGCGGCGCTTGGCGCAGACAGCCGTGCCCAGGCCCTGGAGCTTGTCCCCTCCCAGGACTTGAGCGGACACGGCACAGCGGTGGCCTCCATTGCAGCTGGAAATGGGAGAGAAAGCCAGGGCGTGTACCGAGGGGTTGCGTTTGCCAGCGAGCTTTTGATCGTAAAGCTGGGAACCCCTCTGCCGGACAGCTTTCCGAGGACGGCTCAGCTCATGGAGGCGCTGGATTTTGCAGCGGCCAAGGCCCAGGAGCTGGGGGTCCCCATGGCAGTGAATATCAGCTTTGGAAATACCTACGGAGCCCATGACGGCACAGGACTGCTGGAGACATTTATGGACAGCATAGCGGTATCAGGCCGTTTTGTGCTCGTGACAGGCTCGGGAAATGAGGGGGCCGGGGCCGGCCATACAGCAGGCCGCCTGGAGCAGGGAAGCACGAGGGATGTGGAGCTCTCGATAGCTCCCTTTGAGACGGGAATAGGGGTACAGCTATGGAAATCCTATGCGGATCGTTTTTCCATCCGCCTGATTGCCCCGTCCGGGGAAATTCTGGGCCCTCTGCGAAGGCGGCTTGGGATGCAGATCTGGAGCACGGATCAGACCAATATCCTGGTCTACTATGGGGAGCCCAGCCCATTCAGCCAGGCCCAGGAGGTGTATTTTGATTTTATTCCCAAAGGGGACTTTATGGACAGCGGAATCTGGACCTTCCGCCTGACACCGGAGGATCTGGTTACAGGGGAATATGATCTGTGGCTTCCCTCCCGGGGAATCCTAAATCCAGCGACCCGCTTCCTGCAGCCTGTGCCTGAGACCACGCTCACCATCCCCTCCACAGCGGCGCGGGTTATTACGGTTGGAGCGTATGATGACTCCTACCGCGCGTATGCGGATTTTTCCGGACGCGGCTATACACGCCAGACCCGCAGGGTAAAGCCGGATCTGGCTGCCCCTGGCGTGGATATTGTGGCGGCAAAAAGCGGCGGGGGATATGAGGCGGTGTCGGGAACCTCCTTTGCAGCTCCCTTTGTGGCAGGCAGCGCAGCTCTCCTGATGCAGTGGGGCATTGTTGAGGGGCGTGATCCCTTTCTCTACGGGGAGAAGGTGAAGGCGTATTTGATCAGAGGGGCCAGAAGGGCCGCTGGATATGCGCCATGGCCAAATCCGCAGCTGGGATGGGGGACTCTGTGCGTGCGGGAGAGTCTGCCGGAGTGACAAAACGAGGGGCCTGCGGCCGATGGCGGTTTTCTCTTTTCCCTGCTCTGGTAAAATCAGCAGATCTATGATAAAATAACCCCATAGATTTTGTGGTAAAAGAAGAATGCCTCCAATATAATATATAAAGATGGGAAGTGTGCACATGAATATCCGGGAGTCATTGGAAGCCTTGGAGGAACAGATTTTAAGCCCCTACGCCGCCCTCAGCAGCCAGACCCGCGGGCGTGAACGTCCGGAGGAGCTGTGCGATATGCGTCCGGAGTACCAGAGAGACCGGGATCGGATTCTGCACTGCAAGGCCTTCCGCAGGCTGAAGCACAAGACCCAGGTGTTTCTGGCACCAGAGGGGGACCACTACAGGACAAGGCTTACCCATACCCTGGAGGTATCTCAGATTGCCCGGACCATTGCCAAGGCCCTTCGGCTCAACGAGAGCCTGACAGAGGCGATTGCTCTGGGACATGACCTGGGGCACACGCCCTTTGGGCATTCCGGTGAATACATATTGAACCAGATCTGCGAGGATGGATTTGCACATTATGAGCAGAGTGTCCGGGTGGTGGAGGTGCTGGAGAAGGATGGGCGCGGGCTGAACCTTACCTGGGAGGTTCGGGATGGAATCCGCAATCACAGAACCTCCGGCCATCCCTCTACCCTGGAGGGAGGGATTGTGCGGTTATCGGACAAGATTGCCTATATCAACCACGACATTGACGATGCCATCCGTGCCAGGATGTTTGTGGAGGAGGACCTGCCCGCAGAGTATACAGATGTGCTGGGCCACAGTGTGCGGGAGCGGCTGAATACCATGATTCATGACATCATTGCCAACAGCATGGACAGGCCCCAGATTGCCATGTCTGAGGGCATGGAGGAGGCCATGCAGGGGCTGCGCAGCTGGATGTTTGCCAATGTGTATAAGAATGAGGTGCCCAAGGCGGAGGAGGGAAAGGCCCAGGCCATGATTGCTCAGCTGTATGAGTATTACATGAAGCATGTGGACCAGCTCCCCACGGAGTACGTGCTCCTTATTGTGAATGGGGGAGAGAAGAAATCCCGAGTGGTCTGCGATTATATTGCGGGGATGAGTGATATCTATGCCATTGACCAGTTTGAGCGCCTGTTTGTGCCCAAGCGGTGGAATGTGTATTGAATCGGAAGGGAGAGAATTTCATGTACTATCCGGAGGAAGTCGTAGAAGAAGTGAGAATGAAGAATGACATCGTGGACGTAGTCTCGGGATATGTAAAGCTCCAGAAGAAGGGGGCCAATTATTTCGGCCTCTGCCCCTTCCACAATGAGAAATCCCCCTCATTTTCTGTCTCCCCCGGCAAGCAGATGTACTACTGCTTTGGATGCGGGGCAGGAGGGAATGTATTTACCTTCCTGATGGAATATGAAAATTATACATTTCAGGAGGCGCTCCAGAGCCTGGCAGACCGGGCGGGGGTTGCACTTCCCAAGATCGAATATGGGAAGGAGGCCAGGGAACAGGCGGAGCTTCGGGCGAGGCTTCTGGAGGTCAATAAGCTGGCGGCAAATTATTTCTATCATCAGCTGAAAAGCCCCCAGGGCCAGCTGGGGTATCAGTATCTCCGCGAAAAGCGCCAGCTCTCGGATCAGACCATCGTCCGGTTTGGGCTGGGCTACGCCAACAAGACCAGCGATGATTTGTACCGGTTTCTCAGAGAAAAAGGGTATGATGATGCGTTTTTAAAGGAGACAGGCCTTGTAGCTGTGGAGGAGCGGGGCGGCAGGGACAAGTTCTGGAACCGGGTTATGTTTCCGATTATGGATGTAAATAACCGGGTGATCGGCTTTGGCGGCCGTGTCATGGGGGATGGGGAGCCGAAATATTTAAACTCTCCGGAGACCAAAATTTTCGATAAGAGCCGGAGCCTGTACGGACTCAACTACGCCAGAAGCTCCCGGGAGAAATATATGCTGGTGTGCGAGGGATATCTGGATGTGATTTCCCTGCACCAGGCCGGATTCACGAATGCGGTGGCATCTCTGGGAACGGCGTTTACCAGCCAGCATGCAGGCATTTTAAAGCGGTATACGGATCATGTGGTCCTCACCTATGACAGTGACGGAGCGGGCGTGAAGGCAGCGCTTCGGGCAATTCCTATCCTGCGGGATGCGGGTATTTCCAGCCGCGTGCTGAATATGAAGCCCTATAAGGATCCAGATGAGTTTATCAAGAGCTTGGGGGCAGATGCATTCCGGCAGAGGATCAAGGAGGCACAAAACAGCTTTCTTTTTGAGCTTGATGTGCTGAAATCCGGGTATTCCATGGATGATCCGGAGGAGAAGACCCGGTTTTACCAGGAGACGGCGAAAAAGCTGCTTCAGTTTGGAGAGCCACTGGAGAGGGAGAATTATCTTGAGGCAGCCGCCCGTGCGCATATGATTCCGCAGGAGGAGCTGCGGCGCTTGGTAAACCGCATGGGGATGTCCCTGGGACTCAAGGCCGGAGAAGGACTGCGGGAGGACAGCCGGGGCCGGCGCGATACCGCCGGGCGGGAAGCGGCTTATGGGGCAGAGGACGCACGGATCCAGCCAGCCAGGAGCTCAGAGGCGGAGGGACGTGCGGGAGAGGGGAGCCTTGGAGCAGGAGGCGGCAGAAGAAGGGCTGGATTGGCTGCAAGAGAGGATGGAGTCCGCCGTTCCCAGCGGCTTCTTTTAACCTGGCTGATAGAGGAGCCCGCCCTCTTTGAAAGGATTGAGGGAATTCTCACCCCGGATGACTTCACGGATGACCTTTACCGGCAGGTGGCGAAAAGCGTTTTTGATGGACACCGTGCAGGGCAGGTCAATCCGGCGGATATTCTCAGCCGCTATATCAATGACCAGGACCAGTACAAGGAGGTTGCCGCCCTGTTCAACACAAGCCTTGGGGGGCTGACGGACAGCGCGGAGCAGAAAAAGGCCTTTGCAGAGACAGTCATCAAGGTAAAGAAGTACAGCCTTGATGAAGCCGGCCGCAATGCGAAGGATATTGCACAGCTCCAGGAGATTATCCGGCAGCAGGCGGCCTTAAAGACGCTGCGCATACCGATGGATTAAACGGGATTTCACAGGGAGGAAGGACGGATTATGGAAGAAGGGACCAGGGGATTCGAGGAAAAGCTCACACAGCTTTTAGCGGAGGCGAGGAAAAGGAAAAATGTGCTGGAATACCAGGAAATTATAAATTTTTTTGGTGAGGAGCTTCCGGCAGGCGAGAAGCTGGACCAGCTTTTTGAGTTCCTGGAGCAGAATAAGGTGGATGTACTGCGGGTGGATGCGGGCGGTGATCTGGATCTGGACGTATTTGCCCAGGAGGACCTGGAGGACGGGGAGGATCTGGAGGCGGATTTGTTCGACCTCTCCGTCCCGGAGGGTGTGAGCCTGGATGACCCGGTGCGCATGTATCTGAAGGAGATTGGGAAAATTCCTCTTCTCACTATGGATGAGGAGATCGAGCTGGCGAAGCGGATGGAGCTCGGGGATATATCCGCGAAGGAGCGCCTGGCAGAGGCCAATCTCCGCCTTGTGGTGAGCATTGCCAAGCGGTATGTGGGCAGAGGCATGCAGTTTTTGGACCTGATTCAGGAGGGCAATCTGGGACTGATCAAGGCGGTTGAGAAGTTCGACTATACCAAGGGATACAAATTCAGCACCTATGCAACCTGGTGGATCCGCCAGGCCATCACGCGCTCCATAGCGGATCAGGCCCGGACCATACGGATTCCTGTCCACATGGTGGAGACCATCAACCGGCTGGTGCGGACCTCCCGCCAGCTTCTCCAGGAGCTGGGGAGGGAGCCCACGATGGAGGAGATTGCCGAGCGGGTGCAGATGCCTGCCTGGCGGGTTTCAGAGATTTTAAAGATGTCCCAGGAGCCGGTATCCCTTGAGACACCGGTGGGCGAGGAGGAGGACAGCCATCTGGGGGATTTTATCCAGGATGATAATGTGGCGGTTCCCCAGGAGGCTGCAGCCTTTACCCTGCTTCACGAGCAGCTTATGGAGGTGTTAGACACCCTGACGGAGCGGGAGCAGAGGGTTCTGCGGCTTCGGTTTGGCCTGGACGACGGACGGCCAAGGACGCTGGAGGAGGTGGGCCGTCAGTTCCAGGTGACGAGAGAGCGGATCCGCCAGATTGAGGCGAAGGCGCTCCGCAAGCTGCGGCATCCGAGCCGCAGCAAGAAGCTGAAGGATTATCTGGAATAGCACGTATACATATGACAGACGGGAGGATATAGACTTGAACAGGGACCAAAGGGAGGAAGTACAAAGGAGAGGGGAGCCCCGTCCTGCCTGGCTGCGCCTCTCACCCCGCCTGCAGCAGGTGGCAGCATTTGTCCCAACGGGGAGCCGCGTGGCTGATATCGGAACGGATCACGGATATGTTCCCATTTACCTGGCCTGTACAGGACAGATTCGGGAGGCGCTGGCCATGGATGTGGGGAAGGGACCGCTGGAGCGGGCAGGGGCCCATATCCGTGCGTACGAGAGATGGGCAGAGACAGAGGGGCTTCTGCCTGTTTCGATCCATACCCGTCTGAGCGACGGCCTGACGGAGCTGCGGCCGGGAGAGGCAGACGCAGTGGTGATGGCCGGCATGGGCGGAGAGCTGGTGATGCGCATACTGGAGGGGGGACGCTCTCTGTGGGATCATATAAGGACGTGGATTTTATCCCCGCAGTCGGATTTGGAGAAGGTCCGCCGTTATCTGGCAGCCAATGGATTTTGTATAGCGGAGGAGGCCATGGTAAAGGATGAGGGGAAATTTTATACGGTAATGAAGGTTCAGCGCGGCTTGGAGCCTGCGTGCAGTGCCATCCAGCTTCGGTATGGAAGGCACCTGCTGGATAGGAGGGATCCGATTCTCACAGAGTATTTGAACCGCGAGAGAAAACGGGTGCGGACCATATTGGGGACGCTTGGGGGAGATACGGAAAATCAGGCCAGGGCAAGGAGCTCCCTGGAATTGGAATTGCAGCAAATTGAGGAGGCACTATATGAAATTCAAGGAATGGACGTGCAGTGAGATTATCCAGGAGCTTCAGCGGCTGGCACCGGAATCCTGCGCCTGTGAGTGGGACAACCCGGGACTTTTGGCTGGCCGGGGAGATAAGCCTGTAAAGAAAATTTATATTGCGCTGGACGCTACGGACCGAGTGGTGGAGGAGGCTGTCCGGTGGGGAGCGGATATGCTTCTGACCCATCACCCGCTGATTTTTAAGCCTATAAAAAAGGTCAATGACGGAAATTTTATCACAAGGCGGCTTGTAAGGCTCATCCAGGCCGATATCTCTTATTACGCCATGCACACCAATTTTGATGCAGCTCCCGGCTGCATGGCAGATCTGGCAGCTGCGCGGCTGGGGCTTACAGCGTGTGCACCCTTAGACCTCATGGGAGAGATAGAGACAGAGCGCGGGGCGGGACCTTACGGCGTGGGAAAGACAGGGCTTCTGCCGGAGGCCTGCACGGTGCGGGAGCTCGCAGCACTTGTGAAGGAGCGTTTTTCGCTTCCCTTTGTACTGGTATATGGGCAGGAGCTTCTGGATCAGCCTGTGACCCGCGTGGCCATATGTCCGGGAGCAGGCGGCAGCACCCTGGAGGAGGGAATCCGCTGGGGGGCGCAGGCCTTTATCACGGGAGATATCAGCCATCACACAGGGATTGATGCGGCAGCCCAGGGCATGGCGGTCATCGATGGCGGCCATTACGGGCTGGAGCATATTTTTATCAGCAGCATGGAGGCATATTTAAAGGAGCATCTGGGAGACGCGATTGAGATCCGGCAGGCAGATCCTGCATGGCCGGCTGTTCTGCTGTAGCAAAAGCCGATGCGTGGAAGAGAAGAGAGGAGGCACCTGCCAATGATATCAGTTACAATCGACAACGAGATCCGTGAGTATCCGGAAGGGACTGCCTGGCTGGAGATTGCACAGGATTACCAGCACCTATATGAGGACGATATCCTTCTGGTTCAGGTAAATGGAAAGCTGCAGGAGCTTCACAAGCATGTGAAGGAGTGCCAGCTGCGTTTTGTCACAGCTCGGGAGAAGCCGGGCATGTCCGCCTATCAGCGAAGTGCTACCCTGCTGATGCTCAAGGCCTTTTACAGTGTGGTGGGAGCGGAGAACCTGGAAAAGATCGTGGTGGACTTCTCTGTGGGAAAGGGCGTGTTTGTGGAGCCGCGGGGAAATGTCACGGTGACACCGGAGCTTCTTGCAAGGGTAAAGGAAAAGATGCATGAGTATGTGGCAAGGAAAATCCCTATCATGAAGCGCAGTGTGTCCACGGAGGACGCCATCGACCTTTTTTACTCCCACAAAATGTATGATAAGGCCCGGCTTTTCCGCTACCGCATGGTTTCCCGGGTGAACGTGTACAGCATCGACGGGTTTGAAGATTATTATTATGGATACATGGTGCAGAATACCAGCTATATTCGGTATTTTGACCTGCTGCCGTACCACTATGGCTTTGTTCTGATGCTGCCAAACATGAGCGATCCGAAAAAAATACCTCCCTTTGTCCCCCAGGAGAAGCTGTTCGCTGTTCTGGCAGAGTCCTCCCGCTGGGGAAGACTTGCAAGGCTGGAGAATGTGGGCGCTCTTAACGAGGCGGTATCTCGAGGAGAGATGCCCCACCTGATTTTGATCCAGGAGGCGCTCCAGGAGAAAAAGATCGCGGAGATTGCCGCGGCAGTCTCCGCCAGGCGGAATGTAAAGTTTGTCATGATTGCAGGGCCTTCCTCCTCGGGAAAGACCACATTTGCCCACCGCCTGTCCATTCAGCTGGAGGCCATCGGCTTAAAGCCGCATCCCATCGAGGTGGACAATTACTTTGTGAATCGGGTGGACAGTCCCAGGGATGCGGATGGAAATTATAATTATGAGGTGCTGGAGTGCCTGGATGTTGAGCTCTTCAATCGGGATATGACAGCCCTGCTCAATGGGGAGGAGGTAGAGCTTCCCTATTACAATTTCAAAAAGGGGGTCAGGGAATATCACGGAAATCGTCTGCGTCTGGGCGAGGAGGACCTCCTGGTTATTGAGGGGATTC
>CALWMT010000061.1 GCA_944382045.1 uncultured Enterocloster sp.
GCCCGGCGGGAGACAGCGCGGCTGCAGGGGGCCGCGGCGCCGGAGGAGACAGTGCGTCCACAGAGGACAGCGGCTCCACAGGAGACAGCGCATCCGCAGAGGAAAGCAGCCCCACAGGGGACAGCGCTTCACCGGCGCCCCAGTCAGGTCCCCTGGCCAGTGTAGAAAAAAAGTCAGCCCCTCGGGTGGCGGCTCCTGCGGAGGGAAGTCCCTACACCCTGGCAGAGGTGGCAGGGCTTTTGGGAGAAAAGACAGCGGCCCTGGAGGAGATAGCTGGCCGCAGCCGTTCCCTGGCCCGCTCTATGTCAAACCTGATGGACGACACGGCGGACGCAGCGGAGTACAGCCAGGACATCGTGGATAACCTGGATTACCTGATAGAGGATTTGACGGCTCTCAACGATTCGCTGGATACCTATTATCCGGACCTGCAGGAGGCCCTGGACGACTCTGCCCGGCTGGTGGAGCGGACTGCGGAGGCCTTAAGCAGCGGCGTAAGCCTGATGACTATTGTGCAGAACACCCTCAAGGCATCCAGCGAGGATATGGATCAGGCAGCGCGGGACAGTCTGGCGGCGGGAATGCAGGTTTTGGATAAGAGTCTGGGAATCCTGGACAGCACGGAGGCCATGCGGCGGGCAGGCCGGGTGATGAAGGACACCATGGACAGCCAGCTGGACAAATTTGACACGGAAAACCGGTTCCTTTTTATGGACCCATCTGCTGAAAAGAGCTCCTTTACATCGGAAAAGAATCCGGAGCCGAATACGCTGCAGGTGGTTCTGAGAACAGAGGAAATCAGCCAGGAGGAGAACAAGGATGGAATGCTGGACAGTGAGCTTCCTGAAAAACAGGAGAGTCCTCTAAAGCGGATGTGGAATGTGCTTGTAAAAATATGGCAGGCGATTACAGATATCTTCAGGGAAAGATAGAATTTCCTGCGGCTGAAGGAATTGTATTTCACGGGCGCCCCGGACAGACGGGCGCCCGCTTTTTATGCCGTGCGCCTGGCGGCGCAGGTCTTTTCCGAAAATGTGCAGGCATCAGGGCTCTGCCTCCACCAGGTCCATCCGCCCCCAGACCGGCGGGGAGATGGAACAGATGCCCTTTACCGGCTCATCGGAACAATTTTTGCAGATGTGAGGGAGATTTTTCTGGATTACCGTGGTATCTCCCGGATTCAGCACAATATCGGAGCCGCCAATCTGAATGGTCAGCTGCCCCTCCATCACATAAATCATTTCCTCAGAGGCGTGGCGAATGGGCTCCGGCGTATCCTGGGAGCGGGGCGCGATTGCAAAATGCATGAGGAGCATCTGGGGAGAAAATTCCGGGGATGGAAGGGGGGTCAGAAAGCGATAGGTGACGGCTCCGTCCTCCGAGGTGCGGACCAGCTGCTGATCCTTGCGCCGGGTCAGGTCCCCCATGATCTCCACATCGTCCAGAAGCAGATATATAGGAAGCTGAAGGACAGAGGCAATTTTGCGCAGGGAGGAGAGAGAGGGATCTAACTCCCCCCGCTCCACCTGGGATATATAGCTGATGGACATGCCGGTCATAGCGGCCAGCTCCCTGATGGTCAGATTTCTCTCTTTGCGGTAATTTCGGATTTTTAACATAGCTACCTCGCGGAATCGTATTTTAGTGACAGGCGGCCTGAGGGCCACAGAACCATTATAGCGGAAGAAGGGAAAAAAAGCAAAAGAAACGAAAAATTGATTGACAAGAAATTTCATAAATAGTAAAATTTTATAAAATAAAGTCACAAAAATTTACTATTCATGAAAAAGGAGCGCATATGAAAATTACAGATGTGAAAATTGAAAAGTTCTCAATCGAGCTGACGGAGCCCCTCAAGGTGGCTTTTGCCGAGGTGGCCCATTCGGTGAGCCTGTTAATCAAGGTAGAGACCGACGAGGGAATCTGCGGATACGGGGAGGCGGCCCCCTTTGCCCCGGTGACCGGGGAGACAGCGGACGGCTGCGCCGAGGTGCTGGGCATGTTCCGGACCGGCCTTATCGGCATGAATCCCCTGGAGATCGAGAAGATCCACCAGATGATGGACGGTGTGGTTCACGGAAACGGATCCGCCAAGTGCGCGGTGGACATCGCTCTCTATGATATCATGGGAAAGGTCATGGAGCAACCGCTTTACCGGGTTTTGGGGGGCTGGCAGAGCGTGGTGCAGAATGACGTGACCATCGGCATCGGAGATCCAGAGAAGATGGCACAGGCAGCTGGCCGGTATGTCCATGAACAGGGCTATCGTATCTTAAAGATCAAGGCGGGGATTGACCCGGCGGAGGATATCCGCGCCCTGACCCTGATCCGTCAGGCCGTAGGCCCCAATGTGCGCCTTCGGGTGGACGCCAACCAGGGCTATACGGTCAGCAAGGCCA
Organism: uncultured Enterocloster sp.; assembly: GCA_944382045.1. Lineage (GTDB taxonomy): Bacteria > Bacillota > Clostridia > Lachnospirales > Lachnospiraceae > Enterocloster. The sequence continues at coordinate 2,400 of CALWMT010000061.1, forward strand.
TCTACGCTCTGGAGGAGATGAAGAAGCTGGGAATCGAGGCGGTGGAGCAGTGCCTTCCGGACTGGGATCTGGAAGGGGCGAGGGAGCTTAAGGAAAAGGTAAGCGGCATCCAGCTGATGCTTGACGAGTCCATCCACACGGTAAAGGACGCGGCAAGGGCGGCGAAGATGAAGGCGGCGGACATTTTCAATATCAAGCTGATGAAATGCGGAGGTCTCTATCGGGGCAGCCAGATCTGCACCCTGGCGGAGAACTTCGGCATCACCTGCATGGTGGGCTGCATGCTGGAGACTAAGATTGCCATCACCGCAGGGCTGAGCCTGGTGGCTTCCCGGAAAAATATTACGGAGGCTGACTGCGACAGCTTCCTCTACTACAAGGACGCGGACAACGGCATGCCCGGCGGCTTCACAAGAAACGGCGATATGTTCCGTCTGTCTGAGGAACCGGGCCTGGGCTTAAAGATTTCATTCTAAGGAGGAGACGCATATGTTCCCTATTTTTCAGACTTCCGACAGTATGCTGGCGGTGATTCTGTGTATGGTGGCGGGCGCCTTCTGGGCCCAGAGATTTAAGCCGCTGAAGCTGATCGGCCCGGCGCTTCTGGTCATTATCACAGGCATTATTCTGGTAAACCTAAACATTGTAACCGGCAGCTGCGAGCTCTACGGGGTGATTCAGACCTACTGCATCCCCCTTTCCACTTCCCTGTACCTTCTGAACGTGGATTTCAAGAAGATTGTGAAAATGTCAAAGCAGCCCCTCATGTCCATCGGGTCGGCGGTGTTCTGCGTCTGCCTGGTAACCATTATATTCGGCTCTGTCTTTGCCGGGCAGATTGAGGAGGGCTGGAAGGTGGCAGGCATGTTTGTGGGCACCTACACCGGCGGCAGCTCCAATCTGACCGCCATCGCCACCGGGTTAAATGCATCCGGATCCACCATCGCAGCGGCCAACGCGGCGGACTATGTGGTGGGAATGCCCACCATGGTGCTGATGTTCGCGGCTCCTGCCCTGATGAAAAACTCGAAGAAATTCCAGAAATTCTGGCCCTATTCCTTTACCCAGGAGGAGCTGGAGGGGGACGGCTCCCATCAGGAGCTGATGGGCACAGAGGAGTGGAGCATCAAGGATATTGCCATCCTGATGGCCATTTCCACCACGATTGTGGCGGTCTCCACAAAGCTTTCCGGCTTTATGAGCGCGGATTTCGCCAGCGCCGGAAGGATTCTTCTGATTTCCACCTTATCCATTTTGGTGGCCCAGATTCCGGCGGTGCGCCAGGTGAAGGGGGCCATGAACCTGGGACTGTTTTTCGGAATGATGTTCCTGTCGGTGGTGGGAATTTCCGTGAACATCAAGGGCTTTTTGGGATCCGCATTCACCATCACCCTGTTCTGCTTCTGTGTGATCGCGGGCAGCCTGATTCTCCATCTGGCCCTGACCCGTCTGCTGAAAATCCGCTATGAGTACGTGCTTTTGGGCATTGTAGGAGCCATCGCAGACGGTACAACCTCCGCTCTGGTGGCCTCCGGCGCCAAGTGGAAGAGTCTGATCAGCATCGGAATGCTGATGGGCATTATCGGCGCAGTCTGCGGGAACTACGTGGGAATAGCGGTGGCCTACATCATCCGGGCTATTGTGGGAGGCTGAGAAAATGAAACAGTGGAATTTTTATTTCTCCGGAATTTTATACGGAACGTTCTTTGAAGAAGAGAAAATTCAGGTGCGGCGGCTGGATCCCTTTACGGGCCAGCTGGGGGACAAAAAGCCCTATGGGGCGGAGGATGACCAGTTTTTTGAAGGGCTGTGCAGCCGCAGCCTGATGGAATTTTTCCACACCCGGACTGAGCTTGAGAAGGAGATAGCTAAAAAGCCGGAGCAATTTGTGACAAAGGAGGGCAGGAGATTTCAGAACCGCCGGGGGGAGGCCTATATTGAGCGGGACCGGAAGTTCCCCATGGATTTATTTTATGAGGAAGGCTCCATTTACGCGGCGGCCATGAGCGGGAGAGATTTCCTGGCGGTGCTGGTGCGAAAGGGCATGGAGCGAAAAACCGCCCTGTCCCAGTGGGAGATGGTTTACCCGGATACGGGAAGCCTCGGGGGCGGCGCGGGCGAATTTCAGCCGGGTCCGGTGTATCCGGTGCGTTTTCTGGGCACATGGATGGTGCCGACCCGGGACGGGGAGCAGCTGGCCACGGATGTGTATGTGCCCGGAGAGGGGGACATTGCTCAGACTGCCTGCCCCGGCGGCCAGGGGCAGCGCTTCCCAGCTGTCCTGGTGCGGACCCCTTACGGAAAAGGAAAGGGAGCCAGCGTCTACTACCGCTTTGTCCAGAGAGGCTTCGCGGTGGTGGTTCAGGATGTGCGTGGCCGGGAGGACAGCACCGGCGAGTGGCAGCCGGAATACCACGAGGTGGAGGACGGGGACGACACGCTAAGCTGGATTGCCTCCCAGAGCTGGAGCGACGGCCAGGCCGCTATGACGGGCGGCTCCTATCTGGGCTATGTCCAGTGGGCAGCGGCAGCCAGCGGCAATCCCCATCTGAAGGCCATGCTCAGCTTTGTCTGCGCGGGAAGCGCCTTTGTGGACATCCCCCGCAGAGGCGGCTGCTTTAATTCCGGCATGCTGGCCTGGGCATTCGCCATGTCCGAGCAGCGGATGCGGCCGGATCTGATGGTGCGGGAGGACTGGGATCAGATATTGGATGAGCGCCCCATTGCCTCCATACCGGAGAAGGCCCTGGGCCATGAGGTGCCCTTTATATCCCGGTGGATGTCCCATCGGGACATGGACGATTTCTGGAAAATGTCCAACTGGCAGAAGCGGTACAAGGGCGGCCCTGTTCCGGCTCTGATTTTTTCAGGCTGGTTTGACGACAACGGAATGGGCACCACAGAGGCCCTGGATCTGGTGCGGGACTGGCCGGAGGGATCCTGGAAGGCGGTTCTGGGGCCCTGGAAGCACAGCGGGAATGCGGACTATGACCTTCACGGCCAGTATATGGGCGAGGACGCCATCCGCTATGACATCGATCTGCTGTGCATGCAGTGGCTGGATCATTTTTTGAGAGGGGCGGACAATGGAATAGAGAAGACGCCCCGAGTGGAGTATTACACCCTGGGAGAAAACCGCTGGAAGAGTGCAGGCGCATGGCCGCCGGAGGGCGGGCGGACGAGACGGCTGTATCTTGACGGCGCGGAAAATGGCTGCGCAGGCGGGACGGGAGCTTCCTGCGGGGAAGGCAGCCTGATCTTTGCGGAAATGGGAGCGGGCGGACAGGACAGCTATGTGTATGATCCGGAGAACCCCGCCGTCCATCTGGTGGACATGTCAGAAAATGAGCTGGAGGTGCCGGAGGATTACACGGAGGAGGAAAAACGCCCGGATATTCTCTCCTACACAACGCCGGTTCTCACAGAGCCCCTGACGGTCACCGGGGATGCCAGGGTACGGCTCTATGTATCCTGCGACTGTCCGGATACGGATTTTGTGGTGCGGCTGACGGATGTGGACGAGAAGGGGCGCTCCGTCAAGCTGGCGGACGGAGTGCTGGACGCCAAGTACCGCAGGGGAGAGGAGCATCCGGAGTATATGGAGCCAGGGCAGGTTTACGAGGTCAATCTGCGGACCACCAAGATTTCCAATACATTCCTTCCCGGACACCGGCTGCGGCTCACCGTCACATCCAGCGCCAAAAACTTTATTTTCCCGAACAGCAATACAAAGGATGGGTTCGACAGCCCGATCCGCCAAAAGGCGCGGATCACGGTTCACAGAGGCGGCGGCCAGGCCTCGTTCCTCGAAATATGGGAGGAGACGGGCGCAGCCTCCCGCGCCTGAAACGGTAAGCGGTTCCTTTAATTTTACATAAAATTTACGCAAACTTTACAATGCGGGGCCTGAGGTGCTATTGACGTCATTTAGGATATCCCGTATAATGGGTATGCATGTAAAGAAACCGTAAAGATTATGTAAAAAACTGGGAAAATATCCAGATACGGATAAGGATATTTTCCGCCAGAAAAAGGAGCGGCTGAAGTGGGAGTAGAATTAATTCTGGGCCTGTTGGGAGGCCTGGCACTGTTTCTCTATGGAATGCAGATGATGAGCACGAATCTGGAGGCTGTGGCGGGCAACCGCATGAAGCAGATTCTGGAGCGGCTGACGGCAAACCGGTTTTTAGGGGTTTTGGTGGGAGCTGGAATCACGGCGATTATCCAGTCCTCCTCCGCCACCACAGTCATGGTGGTGGGATTTGTAAACTCCGGCCTGATGACCTTAAACCAGGCCATATGGATTATCATGGGCGCCAACATAGGCACCACCATCACAGGGCAGCTCATCGCCCTGGATATCGGCGCTCTGGCGCCTCTGATCGCCTTTGTGGGCGTTGTGCCAATTGTATTTTTCAAAAATAAGAAGGCCCAGCACATCGGCGGCATTATCGCGGGAATCGGAGTTCTCTTTATCGGAATGGGAATGATGAGCGATTCCATGATGCCCCTTCGGGACTCCGAGGGCTTTGTGCGGTTTATGACCCAGTTCTCGAATCCGATTCTGGGTATTCTCGCCGGAGCGGCCTTTACCGCGGTTATCCAGTCCTCCTCCGCCTCTGTGGGTATCCTGCAGGCCCTGGCCAAGAGCGGTGTGGTGACCCTTGACAGCGCGGTTTATGTGCTGTTTGGACAGAATATCGGAACCTGCATCACGGCGGTTTTGGCCTCCATCGGAACCACACGCAATGCCAAGCGGACCACTATCATCCACCTGTCCTTCAATATCATCGGAACAACGCGTAATGCTAAGAGAGCTACGATTATCCATCTGTCTTTTAATATCATCGGAACCATCATTTTCGTGGGAGCGTGCCAGCTTCTGCCCTTTGTAGATTGGATGACAGAGCTGGCACCCGGGGATCCGGTGGCCCAGATTGCCAATGTGCACACCATATTTAACATTACTACCACTGTTCTGCTCCTTCCCTTCGGAACCCAGCTGGCGCGGCTGGCCACATGGATTCTGCCGGACGGGAAAGCGCCTGCGAAGGATGCGGACAAGTGGTTTGAGGACCTGATGGCCTCCAAGCATCATCTGGGCGTGTCCACCATTGCCATCAGCCAGATCCAGGAGGAGATCCGGGAGATGGTAAAGACGGCTGGGGAAAATGTGCGGGCCAGCTTCAAGACCCTGGAGGAGGGAATGAAGGAGGAGGGCGGCATAAGCGCCATCTCGGAGCGGGAGGAGGAGCTCGACCTGACCAATGTGCGGCTCTCCCAGAAGATATCCAAGATTCTCGTCCTGGATCAGACGCCGAAGGATGTGGACACCCTCAACCAGATGTACACAGTTCTGGGAAATGTGGAGCGGATCGGCGACCATGCCATGAACCTGGCGGAGTACGCGGTGTCCATTCAGGAGAAAAATCTTTCCTTCTCCGCTGCGGCCTCCCAGGAGATTCGAACCATGGAGGAGGTCTGCGGGGAGGCTGTGGAGCTTCTGGAAAAGGCAGCGGAGGGAAGCTCTGTATTTTCCCTTGCAGAGGCGGCTGCCCTGGAGCAGAAGATGGACGATATCACGGAGGAGTTTCGGAAGAATCAGATTGCCCGCATGCGAAAGGGCGGGTGCAGCGTGGAGACATCCATTCTGTATTCGGAAATGCTCACGGATTTTGAGCGGATCGGGGATCATATGTTAAACATCGCCCAGGCCTACGACGCCATGGGAAGAACAGGCGCAGACCAGACCGCTGCTGCGGCGGGGTAATGCAGCCGCTGGCCATGATAATGTAATTGTAGGATGGCAGGCCCCCTGTACCTGGGACATATCCCAGAGTACAGGGGGCCTTTTGCAAAGCAGCTGTTCAAATAACACGTTGGAAAGAAATGAGGCGGCTACGCCTTCGGATGCGTATCCCCGGACTGCGGATCCTGCGCGGCGGCATCTTTTGCGCCGCCATCCTTTTGGCCGATATCCCCAATAATGATATCCGGCGCTCCTGTCAGGTTGATATTGCGGGTGGTCTGGGCCTCCAGGGACTCGGCCTTCATGATGTCGGCCAGATCCAGGCCCGTGGCCTCCTTCATGGCCTCAAAGAGCCGGGCCATGACGACGGGCACATTGCCCGCTACAGAGCCGACGCCCTTCTCGGAACCGCCGTCCCCGCCGATGATGGTGATCTTGTCGATCTGGGCCAGAGGCTCGGCAATCTTTCCGGCGATATCAGGAAGAACCTTGATCATCATCTCTGCCATGGCGGCCTTGTTGTACTTCTGGTAAGCCTCCGCCTTTTTCTCCATTCCCTCTGCTTCAGCCAGGGCCTTGGCCTGGATGGCCGCAGCCTCCGCCTCACCCCGGGCACGGATTCCCTCCGCCTCCTGGAGCATGGCGTATTTCTGGGCTTCCGCCAGGGATTTCCTGGCTTCCGCTTCCTTTTCCTGCTCGTACTTTTTGGCCTCTGCCTCCCGCTGGCGCCGGGTCAGCTCCGCTGCCGCAGCCTGCTCAATGGCGTAGCGGTCCGCATCCGCCTTCTTATTGATCTCCGCCTCCAGGGCCTGCTGCTGCACGGTAACTTCCTGCCTGCGCAGCTCCGCCTCCCGCTCGGTCTTGGCAATCTGGGCGTTCACAGTGGCAGTCAGAATCGTCTTTTCCTGCTCCTGCTTCTGGATTTCATAGGCGGCGTCCGCTTCCGCTTTCTTTGTGTCGGAGGCCTTCTGCAGTTCCGCCTTTTTGATGGCGAGCTCATTGTTCTTTTGGGCAATTTCTGTTTCCGCTAAAACCCGGGCATCGTTGGAAGCCTTATCGGCCGCGGCCTTTGCAATGGCGATGTCCCGCTCCGCCTCTGCCTTTGCGATGGAGGCGTCTTTGCGGATTTTGGAGGTATTGTCCATACCGAGATCCTGGATCAGGCCGTGTTCATCCGTTACATTCTGGATATTGCAGGAGAGGATGTCGATGCCCAATTTTTCCATATCCCGGGAGGCCTTTGTCATAACCTGGTCGGAGAAAGAATCCCGGTCCGTATTGATGGCCCGCAGCGTCAGGGTGCCGATAATTTCCCGCATATTGCCCTGAAGGGAATCCTGGAGATCCGCGGCAATCTTGGCAGGCTCTTTATTCAGAAAGTTGCGCATGGCCAGCTTCATCCGTTCCGGATCTTCGGCCACCCGGACCTTTGCCACTGCGTCCACCATCACGTTGATGAAATCATTGGTGGGTATGTATTCGTCGGTCTTGATGTCCACGGTAATCTGTCCCAGATACAGCTTGTCGAGCTGTTCAAAGAACGGGATTTTGAGCCCGGCCGATGAGTACCCGGGGCTCTTTGCGGATGCCGGAGATAATGTAGGCGTGATCCGGCGGAGCCTTTACATAGCCCTGGGTCAGAATGAGAATAAGCAGGGCGATGATTACAAGTATGGGAAGAAATGCAAGGATCAATTCAGTCATGGAGATCTCCTTTCTGGGAAAATTCTGTAATATATGTATTTTATCATATACAATTTCACGAAGAAACAGAATTAATAAAAATGTCAGAATACGACAGAAAAAAGATACATTGCAATCCATTGAACTTGTGATGGGAAGATTTTGTGGAGCTGATTCATGCGATGGAGGGGCGGTAGAGAAGCCGCCCCAATTGCTGCTACAGCAGATAGATTTTGTGCTTCCTGCATTCCTCCCGCATAGCGGCGGGCCAGATGCTGGCCTGTACCTCCCCGATGTGGGCGCGGTCCAGAAGGAGCATGCAGAGGCGGGACTGGCCGATGCCGCCGCCGATGGTGCAGGGCAGCTCCCCGTTCAACAGCATCCGGTGGTAGGGCAGGCTGGCCCGATCCTCACAGCCCGCCTTCTTTAACTGCTCCCGCAGGGAGGTCTCATCCACACGGATTCCCATGCTGGAGATTTCCAGGGCGCAGCCAAGGGTCTCGTACCAGAAGAGGATGTCGCCGTTTAATTTCCAGTCGTCGTAGTCCGGAGCGCGGCCGTCGTGGGGCTCGCCGCCGGCCAGCTTGTCGCCGATCTGCATGAGGAAGACGCAGCCGTGCTCCTTGGTAATCAGGTTTTCCCGCTCCTTGGGAGACTTGTCGGGGTAGAGATCCTCAAGCTCCTGGGAGGTGATAAAGAAAATGTCCTTCGGAAGGTGCTTTACGGCCTG
>CALWMT010000062.1 GCA_944382045.1 uncultured Enterocloster sp.
AATGACAATACAGGAGATAATCGTGACAATGGCCTCCCCTGTGATATTGAGCTGGCCGCCTGCCAGGCGCAGCGGCTCGATTCCCACCACAGAGGTAAAGGACTTGGTGTCAGCGCCGAAAATAAGAAGCGCCACATTTTGCAGAAGGTAGCTGACACCGATAGCTGTAATCAAAACAGCCAGAGGAGAGGCGTCACGCAGGGGCTTATAGGCCACGCGCTCAATCACCACGCCCAGGACCGTACATGTCACTACCGCCAGAAGGATCCCGAGAAGGGTTGGAAAACCCATGCTGCTTACGGTGACGAAAACCACGAAGCTTCCGATCATGATGACATCCCCGTGCGCAAAGTTCAGCATCTTGGCAATGCCGTATACCATCGTATAGCCCAGGGCAATGATGGCGTACACGCTGCCCAGGCTGATGCCGTTGATCAAATAGTTAATAAAGCCCATACCTAACACCTCTTCATCTTGAAGTCTGCCTGCGGCCAGCCTGCGCGGCCGCATTTCTCTTACATAGTCCGCAAACAGTCCGGGCGTCCGGACTTTTACAGGGATTATAACATAGATGCCCCTTACAAACAAGAGGGTTGTCATTGCGACAACCCTCTATTGGGCCACAGCTGCAATCATTCAAGCAGCACAATGGTTAATTACTCCATAGCGGTGTAAGCGCCGTTCTCAACCATAACAGCCTTGGGAGCCTTGTGAGGCTCGCCGTCCTCGGTCCAGGTCATGCCCGCACCGGTCAGACCGTCCAGAGTGATATTTACCATGGAAGCCTTCACAGCCTCACACAGATCGCTGACAGACATATCCGGGGTAGCACCCGCGTCCTCAACCGCCAGCTTAATCGCGTAAATAGCATCGTAGGAGTCAGCAGCAAACTGAATGGGAGTCTCGCCATATGCCTCCTCATAGCTGGTTACAAAGTTTACAGTCAGATCATCCGTTGCGTCAGCAGCAAAAGGAGTTAAGAGCATCAGTCCCTCTGCAAGGCTGGTGTCAAAATTCTCAACATTCAGGATACCATCCATGCCGTCGCAGCCGAAGAAGGCGGGATCATATCCCATGGTGTCGGCCTGCTGAAGGATCAGAGAGGCCTCTGTGTAGTAGATGGGAAGGAATACCAGCTCTGCGCCGCCGTCCTTTGCCTTCTGCAGCTGAGTGGAGAAATCCTTGTTGCTGTCAGCGGTAAAGGCCTCTGCGGAAACGATCTCGATTCCCTGGTTCTGTGCCTCCTTGGCGAAATTCTCATAGATGCCGCTGGAGTATACGCTGGAGCTGTCGTAGATAACAGCTACCTTGGAAGCCAGAGCATGCTCGCCGATGTAGGTGGCTGCTGCGGAGCCCTGATCCGGGTCAGAGAAGCAGACACGGAACACGTTGGGGTTTGCCGCACACTCTACTGCGGAGCCAGAGGGAGTGATCTGGAACATATTATCTGCCATCGTCTTGTCGGCAACTGCGATACAGGGATTGGAGGTGGTGGTTCCATCCAGGAACTGCATGCCCCAGTCCTTCAGAGTATTGTAAGCGCTGACTGCCTTCTCCGGGTCATTCTCATCATCCTGGAACTGGAATTCGATCTGGTAGCCGTTGATGCCGCCTGCCTCGTTGATCTCCTTCACAGCCAGCTCTGCACCGCGCTGTACAGCAATGCCGTATGCTGCTGCATCGCCGGTGATAGGTCCGATACCGCCGATCTTAAATACAGCGCCATCCGCTGCGCCGGCCTCAGCCTCCTCGCCCTCAGCTGCCTCGGTCTCCTCCGCTGCCTCGCCGGCTGCCTCCGTCTCAGCTGCTGCAGTCTCAGCCGCTGTAGTCTCAGAAGAAGAACCGCCGCATGCTGCAAGGGAAGCCGCAACTGCAGCTGCAAGTCCAAGCGTTAAAAACTTTTTCTTCATAATTATTCCTCCTTTTGCTTTTTTATAAGCTTTCTATATTATAGGGAGATCCGTTTGTCTTGTCAACTATTTCTTACGATTTGCTCCACATAAGTCCCGAATTTTCCATGCGGCGGTCACGAAGCATCAGCTCTCGCAGGGCATCCTTGGGCGATACTCCGTCAAAGAGCACCGCGTTCACCTGTTCCACAATGGGCATTGACACATTGTACTGCTTGGAAAGTGCCAGGGCCGCCTTGGCGGAAAATACGCCCTCGACTACCATTTTGACCTCCCGCATGGCCTCCTCCATCGTACAGCCCTTTCCAATAAGGATTCCGGCTCTCCGGTTGCGGCTGTGCATGCTGGCGCAGGTCACAATCAGGTCTCCGATGCCCGTAAGGCCGCTGAAGGTCTCTGCCCTTCCGCCCATCTCCACGCCAAGGCGCGTGATCTCCGCAATGCCCCTGGTAATTAAGGCTGCCTTCGTGTTATCCCCGCAGCCCAGGCCGTCGGCAATGCCCGCTGCCAGAGCGATCACATTCTTTAATGCTCCGCCCAGCTCAATCCCAAGCACATCGGGACTGGTGTAGACTCGGAAAAACTCATTCATAAACAGAGACTGCACATACTCCGCCGGCTGTCTGCGGGAGGAGCCCGACACGCAGGTGGTCGGCAGTCCGCGGCTCACCTCCTCCGCGTGGCTGGGGCCGGAAAGAACCGTGACCTGGGCATCCGGAAGCTCCTCCTCGATCACCTGGGACAGGGGAAGCAGGGAGGCCTCCTCAATTCCCTTTGCCACATTGGTGACGATCTGCCCTGGCTTGAGAAACGGGCGCATCTTCGCTGCCGTCTGGCGCACATAGACGGAGGGGACGGCCATGACCAGCAGGTCCTTGCTCTCCATCGCCTCCTTCAGGTTATCCGTCACGCGTATTCCGTCTGGTATCACCGCCTGATCCAGGTTTGGATGGCGGCGGGTCTCCCTCAGCATTTTTGCCTCCTCCGGAATCGCCGACCACAGATCCACCTGATGGCCATTCCCCTCAAGAAGAATGGCAAGGGCTGTTCCCCATGTTCCTGATCCAATCACTCCAACTGCCGCCATATGCTGTCCTCCTCACTTTCCCGCAGCGCAGACATCACGCCGATTCTTTTTTCTTTGCTCCCACCTTGTTCTCCGTCCCGCTTAGAAGCCGCCCTATGTTCGCCCTGTGCCTCCAGAACGCCATAATCGTAATAATCAGGGAGAGCACACAATACTCCTTATAGAGGGATCCCGACAGGCCGTAAGCCCCTCCGTATCCCATTGCAATATTCCAGATGGAAAATACTGCTGCAATCGCCAGAGAGCCCAGGGATACATACCGGGTTGACGCCACGATCACAGCAAAGACCACCAGGCAGATCCCGGCCAGACGCCAGTCCACGGCCGCGAACAGTCCCGCCATAACCGCAATCCCCTTTCCCCCCTTAAAGTGCAGGTAAAACGGGAAATTGTGTCCCAGGGTTACTCCCAGCCCTGTATACAGCATATATACATGGGCAGCATCCGGCTGGGATGCATACAAAAGCCGCACAAGGACACAGGGAATCAGCACCTTCAGCACGTCCCCAGCAAATACGGTGGCACCTGCCCGGGCGCCCATGACACGCAGGGCATTGGTGCTTCCCAGATTGCCGCTTCCGTGCCGGCGGATATCAACGCCCTTCAGCTTTCCATAAATAAATCCCGTCTGGAACAGTCCAAATACATACCCGGCTGCCAGACATATCACTCGTTCCATCTCTAAGACTTCCCCCCTTTTTACTATAGGCCTCTACTGATCCTTGACCTTTCTCTCTCGTATGAGGAATTTAAGCGGTGTTCCTCTGAATCCAAACGCGCTTCGAATCTGATTTTCCAGATATCTGGTATATGAAAAATGCATCAGCTCCTTGTTGTTCACAAAAATCACGAAGGTAGGCGGCTTCACAGCCACCTGGGTTCCGTAGTAAATCTTGAGGCGCTTTCCCTTGTCAGAGGGCGGCTGCTGCATCGCCACTGCCTCTGTGATAATCTCATTCAGCACGCCGGTAGCCACTCTGAGATTCTGGTTCTGCCGCACCGTGTCAATCAGATCAAAAAGCTTGCCGAGCCTCTGTCCCGTTGCCGCGGATATGAAGATATACTCCGCATAGGGCATGAAGGAGAGCACCTCCTTGAGCTTGTTGGTGTACTGATAGATGGTCTTGTCGTTCTTCTCGACAGCGTCCCACTTATTCACAGCCACGATCACGCCCTTGCCCCGCTCATGCGCGATTCCCGCGATCTTGGCGTCCTGCTCTGTCACGCCCTCCGACGCATCGATGACAACCACCACAATATCCGCCCGCTCCACTGCAGTTACCGTGCGGATAATGCTGTACCGCTCCAGCTCCTCCTTTATCTTGTTTTTGCGGCGGAGTCCCGCGGTATCAATAAATACATAGGAGGTCCCATTGTGCACAATCTCTGTGTCCACCGCATCCCTGGTTGTCCCCGCAATGTCAGACACGATGACTCGATTCTCTCCCAGAAGCTTATTGATCAGGGAGGACTTGCCCACATTCGGCTTTCCAACAACAGCGATCCGCGGTCGGTCGTCCTCCTCCTCTTCCATCTTCTCCGCGTCAAAATACTTTGCCACCGCATCCAGGAGGTCACCGATCCCCAGCCGGGAAGCCGCAGAGACGGGAAGCGGATCACCGATTCCAAGATTATAAAATTCGTAGACATCATTCCCAAACTTGGCCATGCTGTCCACCTTATTCACCGCAAGCACCACCGGCTTTCTGGACCGCCGCAGCATGTCCGCCACCTTGGAATCCGCATCCTGAAGGCCCTGGCGGACATCCACGATAAAGATAATCACATCTGCTGAGGCGATGGCAATCTCCGCCTGCTCCCGCATCTGGGACAGAATGACATCCTGGCTCTCCGGCTCAATTCCTCCCGTATCGATCAAGGTGAAATTCATATCCAGCCAGGTGCAGTCCGCATAGATGCGGTCACGGGTGACACCCGGCGTATCCTTTACAATGGAGATGGTATCTCCTGCTATCACATTAAACAGGGTGGATTTCCCTACATTGGGCCTTCCTACAATCGCCACCACTGGCTTGCTCATCGTATACCTCCTTCTGCATCAGGATTCTCATCCAGCTCATACCCTTCATAGCCGTACGCCTCCCCCGGCAGCGCGCTTTCCCTCACAGGGCTGCTCTCTCTGTCTGGGAAGAGAAGGGCCGACACCAAATCATATCCGCTTGATTTTACTATACGTATCCGCACTTGTAAAGCCTTTTCCACTTCGGACCTGGCAACATCATCCAGAAAAACCTCCTCACCGGCCCGAAACATATTTTCCGGAAGAAGGAGATAATCCCCCAGCTCCGCCCCCTTGAGCTGCTCAATAATGTCCCTTCCTGTGAGCAGGCCGCTCACCGTAATCAAGGGCCCAAAAAAGTCATTCCGAACTGCATGCACGCGGACGCTTCTCTGGGGGAAGCGCTCCTGGACCTGCTCGGCAATCCTGCAGATATAGGGATAGGCCAGAAGGCCTGTGGCCGCGGAAACGGCTCCGGCCTCCGCCTCTTCCTCCGGCTCCTCTGCGAGGGCCTCCCGCACCTCCTCCTCCAGAAGGCGAAGCATGCCAACTCCGTTTTCCAGCTGGATATATCCGTCATATCGCTCTGCCTCCGGAAGCGGCCTCTGGGCCAGAATATAAAATTCATCGCTGGCGTGGATAAAGTGCGTGCCATGCTCCGCAAAGAGCTTCTCCTGCCACCGCTCCACCTGGTCAATCACCTGCTCTGCCTCCTCCTTTATGAAGGGCTGCAGCGGGTAAAGGCCGTCCCGGTATCTTGAGAGGCCTACTGGAACCACTGACACGCTTTCCATATGCGGGAGATAGGCGGTCAGATCACGGATCGTGCGCTCCAGCTCCTCCCCGTCATTGATCCCGCGGCAGAGCACTATCTGGCCATTCATGGGAATCTCTGCCGCAAAAAGCCGGTCAAGATAGGACAGCGTCCGGCCGGCAAAGCGGTTGTTCAGCATCCGGCATCGGAGCTCTGGATTGGTCGTGTGGACGGAAATATTGACCGGCGCCAGCTTGAAGCGGATAATCCGGTCAATGTCCTTCTCCTTCATATTGGTCAATGTGATGTAATTTCCCTGGAGAAAAGAAAGGCGTGAATCGTCATCCTTGAAATATAGGGTTTCCCGCATTCCCGGGGGCATCTGGTCGATAAAGCAGAAAATACACCTGTTGCTGCAGGACCGATACTGGCTCATCAGGCCATTTTCAAAGGACAGGCCCAGATCCTCCCCCTCATTCTCAATCTCCAGCTCCCACTCCTCTCCGGAGGCCTTCTCCACCAGAAGGGTAACCGAAGGGCTGTCCACATAATATTCATAATCAAAAATATCCTCCACCTCCTGCCCGTTGACCGCCAGCAGGCGGTCTCCCGGCTCCAGTGCGAGCTCCTCTCCGATCGATCCGGGCTCTACTGCGGAAATGATATGGCCTTTTTTGTCTTGTCTCATACAACACTCCATTTTTAATTTAATGAGCAGAGCTGCCTGGCTCTGCCTTTTTCTTTATCATAACAAGTTTACCTGGAATTGACAATGGGAATTTCTCTGCCGTTTCGGTAAAAGAGACAGAACTGCTTGACCATTTTACCTGAAAATGGTATAAAATTTATGTAATAATTGTTCGGGGAGAATCCCGTCCCGAATGGCGCATGTACGCGAATTCTCAACAAAGGAGCAAAGCTTTCATGGCTAATAATTTCGTATTCAATGATTCCCTTCCTGTCGCACCACTAAAGATTGCTGCCCTGGAAAGCTGCCGGGAGCTGGCGGCTAAGGTCAATGACCACATTGTCCGCTTCCGCCGCAATGACATGGAAGAATTAAAACGCCGCAAGGAGGATCTGCATTACCGCGGATATGACGTGGACTCCTATCTGCTGGACTGCCATTGTCCCCGCTTTGGAACCGGTGAGGCGAAGGGAGTGGTGGGGGAATCCGTCCGCGGCACAGACGTATTCGTCATGGTGGATGTGATGAACTACAGCATTCCCTACACCGTCTGCGGCTACACCAACCACATGTCGCCGGACGATCATTATCAGGACCTAAAGCGCATCATTGGAGCATGCACATCCACTGCCCACCGGGTAAATGTGATCATGCCGTTTCTCTACGAAAGCCGTCAGCACAAGCGGAACAAGCGTGAGTCCCTGGACAGCGCCATGGCGCTGGAGGAGCTGGCTGCCATGGGAGTAAAGAACATCGTCACCTTTGACGCCCACGATCCCCGGGTGCAGAATGCCATTCCCCTCATCGGATTTGACAATTTTATGCCCACCTATCAGTTTGTGAAGGCGCTCTTCAAAAGAGAGCCGGACATCCGCATTGACAAGGAGCATTTGATGATCATAAGCCCGGACGAGGGCGCTATGCACAGAGCCGTCTATCTGGCCAACAACCTCGGCGTTGAGATGGGCATGTTCTATAAGCGCAGGGATTACTCAAAGGTCATCAACGGGCGGAATCCCATCGTAGCCCATGAATTCCTTGGCTCCTCTGTGGAGGGAAAAACCGTGCTGATTATTGACGATATGATTTCCTCCGGCGAGAGCATGCTCGACACCTGCAAGGCCTTAAAGGAGCGCAGGGCAGGAAAGGCCATTGTCTGCTGTACCTTTGGACTCTTTACAAACGGCCTGGAGAAATTCGATGAGTTTTATAATAAGGGATACCTTGACTATGTAATCACAACCAATTTGAACTACCGTCCGCAGGCCCTTCTCGACCGTGAATGGTATCTGGAGGCGGACATGAGCAAATACATTGCGGCCATTATTAATTCTCTGAACCACGACCGCTCCATCAGCGCAACCCTCTCTCCCACAGAGAAGATTCAGAAGCTGGTGCAGCGCCATCAAAACGACGGATACGAATATTTTCAGAAGCTTATATAGGCCTTTGCGGGCATCACAATGGAAGGGGCGGGCCGTCGCGGTCTGCCCCTGTCTTTATGGGTGCTTGTCCTTATGCATGCCCTCTTTGAAGGGGAAGCTCCACCACAAATTCCGAACCCTTGTCAAGCTCTGAGGACACCCGGATGGTCCCCTGGTAAAAGCTCACGATATGCTTTACAATGGAGAGGCCCAGGCCGGTTCCTCCCTGCTTGCGGCTTCTCCCCTTGTCCACCCTGTAAAATCTCTCAAAGATCCGGTCCAGGCTGTCCTCCGGTATGCCCATGCCGTTGTCCCGCACCCGGATCAGCATGGCGTCCCCCTTCTCCCGAATCTGAATCCACACCTGGCCGCCCGGCCGGTTATACTTCACCGCGTTGGTGATCAGGTTGTTTAACAGCTCCTTCATCTGCTGGGGATTGGCCTCTATGGAGATGGGCTGGCAGTCCGAGTGGATGAACACCTGGCTCTGGGCCGCAAGGGGCTTTAAGCTGTCCAGAATGTCGTCTAACAGCACGCTGATGCGCACCTGGGAGAATACCACCTCCGCATCCTTTGCTTCCAGCCTTGAGATCATGAGAATGTCGTTGATGAGGCCGGTCATATTTTCCGCCTCTTTTTTAATCCTGCGGGCAAAATCCGCCTTCATTTCCTCATCCACAATCATGCCGCTCTCCAAAAGCTCCGCATACCCCTGTATGGAGGTGATGGGGGTCTTTAGTTCGTGGGAGGCGTTGCTGAAAAATTCCTGGCGTATCTGCTTTTCCTTCTCAATCCGGTTCAAATAATCCTTTACGTTCCGGGACATCTTCATGGTGGTGTCCGCGATCACGTTGATTTCCGGGTACTTGTACCGGTCAAAGTGCAGCTCCCCGTAGTCCCCCCGCACCTTTAACATTTCCTTGGAGATATCCTGCAGAGGCTTTGTGACGGAATAGGCGAAGCGCCTGCTGAATATGACCGATATGCCCAGCGCCGCGAGAAAGCTCACGATCACTGCGGGAAACAGCACGGGCAGAAATTCCTGCATCCCGTAGTAGGGAACCGCCAGACGCAGAATCATGTCGGAATGCCGGGAGCGGCAGGCAGCGTAAAGCATGTCCTGTCCCAGCGTTTCGGAAAAACGGGTCGTATAGCCCTCCCCGGTCTCTAGGGCCTGGCGGACCTCCTCCCGCTGCAGGTGGTTGTCCATCTCGCCGGCCTCCGCGTCCGAATCCGCAGCCACTGTGCCGTCCCCCCGAATCAGGGTCAGGCGGCTCTCGTCCCTCTGGGTAAAATCCTCCAGATTCTCCGTCTGCCGCAGCAGCTCCTGATCGCTCTGGTCATAATCCAGCAGGTTGTCAATGGAGCTCAAGGTGTAGATAAGACTCTGGGCCGTTGTGCGCATCAGCAGATGGCTTGCGGACACATAAAAGATGACGCTGTTGATGCACAGCGCCGCCAAGAGAACCAAAATAAATCTGCCGAGAACCGCTCTACGCATTTTTCCCTCCCTCCTGGCGAATCATCCGGTAGCCCACTCCCCGCACGGTTTTGATACAGGAGCCGCCCTCCTCCCCCAGCTTCTGCCGGAGGGTGCGGATATGCATATCCAGGGTCCGGGTCTCCCCGTCGTACTCATACCCCCAGATTCGGTTGAGAAGCTCGTCCCTGGTCACCACACGGGACTGATTTTCCAAAAGATAAACCAGGAGCTCAAATTCCTTTAACGTCAGCTCCACCAGCTGGCCGCTGCTGGTGACCTCCCGGGTCTTCCGGTTCACGCTGATGCCCTGGTAGGCGAGGACGTCCCGGTTCTCCTCCCTGTGGGCCCGTCGCAGAAGGCTGCGGATTCTCGCGGAGAGCTCCAGCACCCCAAAGGGCTTCACCATATAGTCGTCCGCTCCGCAGTCAAGGCCCACCACCTTGTCCAGCTCCTTCTCCTTTGCGGTGAGGAGCATAATCGGCATATCTCTCCCCGCCTCCGTCTCCCTGAGCTGCCGGATGGCCGTCACCCCGTCCATTCCCGGAAGCATCCAGTCAAAAATCACCAGAGCGGGAGGCTCCTTTGCAATCTGCTCCAGCCCCTCCTCGGCTGTCTCAAACCCCTGGGCCTCATACCCAAAGCCCTCCAGGGCAATCTTTAACAGATTGCGAATATTCTCATCATCCTCAATAATATATATCTTATCCATGGCCTTCATCCTGCCTTTCTATGCTCTGTCTCTCTATGTAAACAGCATACCAGAAAGAAGTAAAATCTGCCACATGGAAATGTAAAATCTACGTAAAATAGTAGGCGGCGCCCCAGCCAGAAATGCGGGCAGGCGCAAGCTTGCTTGCAGGCCTGCCCGTACTTCTGGCTGGGAGCATCGGATGCTCATCCGATGCTTCTAGCCCGCGCATCTGCGCGGGCTAGAAGATAGCCGCCGGACCATATGCCGCGCGAACCGGGAACCGCGAATTTTCGTACTCCAGCCCCTCCCGAAACACCCGCCGCGCATTTCCCGAAAACACTGCCTCCATCTCCCCTTCCGTAAAGCCAGCCCGCTCCATCTCCCGGGCAAGCTTCCCAAGCTGCCCCGCGTTCTCCATCTCCAGCTCGCAGGAAATTCCGTCAAAATCCGAACCCAGGCCCAGGCAGCCGATGCCGCCCACCTTACGCATATGCTTCATGTG
>CALWMT010000063.1 GCA_944382045.1 uncultured Enterocloster sp.
AGCCGGGTATCGTCCTGATACGGATAGGCGTACTCTGCAGCTGCCCGCAGCTGCCGTTCTGTCTCCGGGTCATAGGTTTTCTCTGTATCCATGCCAAGAAGCGCTTCCCTCACCACGCTCCGCTCCGCCTGACGGGATACCTCCCTGCCGATGAGATCCCCCACATTCATCTGTCTGGCTGTGAGGCAGGATTCCGGAACAGCCTGGCGGGCCATGAGCAGCCAGTCCAGGCAGGAGGAAGCGGAGGCCAGAAGCGAGTAAGGAATTTGTCCATGGATCCGGGGAACGTCGGACCATTTTTCCCACTTATCCACCAAGGCCTTATCCGTGCCGGTCATAATCAGCTTTTCCTTCGCCCGGGTCATGGCCACATAGAGAATCCGCAGCTCCTCCCCCAGGGCTTCCAGCTCCAACCGCCGCTTTAGCACCTGCTTCTTCAATGTGGGAATCCGCACCCGATGCTCCAGATCCACACAGTCAGATGCCGCTCCCAGATTCGGATCCAGCAGGATCTGGCTGTAGGCGTCCTGCTTGTTGAACCGCTTTCCAAGCCCAGCGAGGATGACAATGGGAAATTCCAGCCCCTTGCTCTTGTGAATGCTCATAATCCGCACTCCCTTTTGGCTCTCCTCTCCAGAGGCCTCGCCGAAATCCTGGTCATATTTCCTCAGCTTCTCGATATACCGGACAAAATGAAACAGGCCCTTGTAGCTGGCCGCCTCATAGCCCCTTGCCTTTTCCGCCAGCATGTCCAGGTTTGCCCTCCGGGTCAGTCCCCCGGGCATGGCGGACACGTAATCATAGTAGCCGCTCTCCCGGTAGGCCAGCTGCAAAAGCTCCGAGATGGGAAGATAGCGGGACGCCTCCCGCAGCCGGGAAAGCAGAGAGCCAAAGCTCCCCAGCTTCTCCTGTATCCTTGCGGCTGTTTCTGCTGGAATTCCCCTTTTCTCTGCAAGATCTGGCACCGCGGAGCCAGCTCCGCTCTGGGCCGCGCTGTCCACAGGGCTGTCCGCCCCCCAGGCTCCGCCATCCCCAGGGCCGTCCCCGCCCTGAAAGCTTCCCGCAGCCTCCGCCCACAGCTTCCAGGCCGCGTACATCCCCCGGTCCTGGCCCTTTTTCGCCCGCCGCTTGTAGGCGGCCATCATCCAGGCCATCTCCTCGTCCGTCATGCCCACAATGGGCGAGCGCAGCACTGCCGCCAGAGGGATATCCTGCATGGGGTTGTCCACCACGGCGAGAAGGCTCAGCATGGTCTCCGCCTCCACGGTGTCAAAGTAGCCCGAGGTGGTCTGGGCGTAAGCCGGGATCCCCTCATTCATCAGCACATTGACAAAGACCTCGGACCAGCCGGCCATGCTCCGCAGAAGGATCACAATATCCCCGTACTGGGCCCGCCGGTAAGCTCCCGTTCCCTCCGGCCCCCCGCTCTTGTCCCAGACAGAGAGCCCCCTCCTGCCGTCCACGAGCTCCCGTATTTTCTGGGCGGCCATCTTGGCCTCCAGCTCCCTGGATGTATAGTCAAGCTCCTCCTCGTCCAATACCCTCAGGGACTGGGCGCCGGTGTCTGCGGTCAGAAGCTCCGCTGGCCCCCCCGCACGCTCCCCCTCAGGAGCCGGCGGGAAGTCCGCCCCGGGATAGAGGGCCGTCTCCTTCGTGTACCGGATTCCTCCCAGGCTCTTTGTCATAATCTGGAAAAATATATGGTTGACGCAGGCCAGCACCGTATCCCTGCTGCGGAAATTCTGCTGCAGCTCAATGAGCATATAGGGGTCAGGATCCCGGGAATAGGTGTCATATTTCACCATAAACAGCTCCGGCATTGCCAGCCGGAACCGGTAAATGCTCTGCTTCACATCCCCCACCATGAACACATTGGGATTCCCCAGCCGCTCCCTGGAAATCGCCTCAATCAGGGCCTCCTGCACCAGGTTGCTGTCCTGGTACTCGTCCACCAAAATTTCCGCGAACTGTTCCCGCAGCTCCTCTGCCGCAGGGGAGGGAATGCGCTTCCCGCCCTCCGCCGGCTCCTGCCACAGCACCTGAAGGGCAAGATGCTCCAGGTCATTAAAATCCAGAATATTCCGCTCCTTTTTCGCCTCCCGGAAGGCCTGGTCATACCGCCGCACCACATCGAAAAGGGCAAGGAGAGGCGGACGGGAGGCCGCGAGAATCCGGCAGGCCTCCTCCGGGCTCTGGCTTCCGTAGAGATCCTTAAGCTTTCCCAGCGCCTTCTTGGCCCGATCCCGGCAGCTGCTTACAAACGCCTTCTTTTCCTGATCCACATCCTTGCTCCGTGTGGCTGCCAGCCGGTCAAAGCTTAAGGAGGACAGGGCTTCACAGAGTGCCGCAAAATCCTCGGACCGGGCCGCCGTGAGCACCCCTCCGATCCTCCGGACATCCGCTTCAATCATAGGCTCATAGGCCGAGGGCCCATCCTCCTCCTGACAGACTAAAAGGGCCTCCTCAAGCTGATCCTTTAATTCCTCCGCCAGAAGGGCCGCATCCCGAAACAGGACGCGCATCCAGGGCGTATTCTCCAAATGCTCCAAATCCTCCCCGCCAAGCTCCCTGGCGCAGGCGTCCAGCCACTCCAGGGGCCAGGGATGACTCTGGGCGAACTGCCAGGCCTGGGAGATGACCTCCTCGATGCCCTTATCCGAGCGCCCCCGGCCAAAGCACTCCACAAACCGCGCGAAGCTCTCATCCCCGGAGGCATAGCGCTCCTCCAGGACCTCCCGCATCACATCTGCCTGCAGAAGGGCCAGCTCCCCCTCGTCCCCGATCCGGAAGGCCGGATCAATATCAAGGGTGTCGTAATGGTTCCTGATAACATGGAGGCAGAAGCTATCGATTGTGGTAATCTGGGCCTGGGAAATGAGAGCCGCCTGGAGCCAGAGGTGCTCATTTCCCGGATCCTCCCTAAGGCGCTTATCCACCGCTGCCTGGATCCGCTCCCGCATCTCCGCCGCCGCCGCGTTGGTAAAGGTCATAACCAAAAGGCGGTCAATATCTAACGGCGGATCTCCCTGGCTTATCATCTGGATGATGCGCTCCACCAGCACTGCGGTCTTGCCGCTTCCCGCTGCCGCAGACACCAGAAGATTCCGGTCCCTGCTGTCAATTACCTGCTGCTGTTTCTCTGTCCACTGCATCCGGTCTCTCCCCTTCCCTCTCTATCTCCTGCCAGATATCCTGCGCCCTCAGGCTGCGCAGACGCCGGAAGCCAAAGCCCGCCGTCTTGGCGTCAAAGCCGCACACCGCATGATAGGGGCAGTAATCGCAGGGCGTCCGGTTCCCCTGCTTGTAGGGCCGTATCCCCGCCTCGCCGGAAAGTATCTCACGGCCTGCCTGCTTCAGCCGCCCGGACACAAAGCGCCCCAGGGCCGCGAACCGCTCCGTATCCGCCACGGAGGACCGGCTCTCCTGCACGTACCCGTCCTTCACAGCCACGGGGATCACGTCGGACTCCCGCTCAATCTCCCGATCCAGCCGCCGGATCACATCCAGCTCACTGTTCACCAGGCCGTTCATCCGAAGCTGCTTTCGGATCTGCTCCTCAATCTCCCCGGGATCCATCTCCTTTTGTCCCTGGACAAAGGGATCCTGGATATGGTAATAAAAAATCCCTGCAGGGACCGGGGTAAGCCCCGGATTCTCCCGCTCCGTCATCTCCAAGGCCGCATCCATGTACACCACCAGCTGCAGCTGCAGGCCGTAGTACAGGGCCGCCAGGTCAAAGGAGGTGCTGCCGGATTTATAGTCGATAATCTTTACATACACAAGCTCCTCATCCCTGCACAGATCCAGCCGGTCAATGCGGCCCTTAAGCCAGAGCTCCTCATCCTCCGACAGGCGGATCCGCATAGCCTTCAGATCGTCAGCAGCGGAGAAGGACACCTCAAAGCCCGCAGGCTCGAACTCGCCCTTCTTTAACTGCTCCGCCAGGGCCCAGATGGTCCGATCCGTCATCCGCTCAACCCGGCCGGTCAGATATGCATTCCGGGCGGTGCTGGCCATGATGGTATTCCCGTACTCCTGGGTCACCTGGAGCACGCATTTCTTCACCAGCTGCTTTCTGTCCTCCTCCGAGAGCGTCCGCCAGTCCCGGTTCTCCTCCTTCATCACCGCAAAGCAGCGGTCAATAGACTGATGGAACAGATTTCCCATGTCCACAGCCTCCAGCTCGTACTCCTGGCGCTCCATGAGCTCCAGCCCGTATTTCAGGAAATGCGCGTAGGCGCAGGCCGCATACTGCTCCAGACGGGTCACGCTGCCCTGGAGAAGGGGACCGTAAAGGGCTCTGGCCGCCGCCCGTCCAATTCCCCCTTCCTGATAGGAATAGAAGGCCGCCTCCGCCAATCTGCGGGCTTCCTCCCTCCATCTGGGGGAACGGTAAAAATACCGGAATACCTCCAGAAACGCCGCATCGTCCCGCTCCCCCTCCTCGCAGGCGCGAAGCCCGGCAATCAGCCGCTCCTTTCCGTCCCTCTCCGTCCGGATTTGCCGCTGAATCCGGCTTTCTGCGATCCGGAGCGCTCCGGGGAAGAGGCGCTCCACCTCCCCGATAAGGCTGGATGGGCGCAGACTCCTGCCGCTTCCGGAGGAAGCCGCCCAGGACAGCACCAGCCGCTTGGAGGGCTTTGCCAGCACCATGTAGAGGTAAAGCTTCTGGATGCAGCCGTCCTCCTTGGCCGTGGGGGCCAGGGTAAGGCCCAGGGACTTAAACACCTCCCGGTCACTGTCCGTGAGGATCCCGCCCCCGCTCTTTCTCTGGGGAACAATCCCCTCATTCACCCCCACAAAGAACAGAACCTTCACATCCTCCAGGCGGCTCCGGGTAATATCCCCCACCATCACCTGATCCACAGCCGCAGGGATGGAACCAACCTTTATCTCCTGAAAGCCCGCGTCCAATATGCGGATAAAGCTTCTCTGATCCGCCCGCTCGTCCCCCAAAAGGGCCTCCAGCCGGTCCAGAAGCTCCCACACAAGCTGGTACACCTGGCCGTACTCCCGGGCCAGATTTTCATCCCCAGGCCCTTTGTGCTCCAGGAAAAAGGCGCTGTAATCCGCAAGCTTCTCCTCCAGCTCCATCTCCTCCAGAAAGGCCTTCACCGCCCGGGCCGCCAGCCCCATAGTGGCCCCCTCCGCCTTAAAGGCCTGGCGCAGGCGGAGGAGGGGGCCAAGGATCCACTGGCGGAACCTATTTAACTCCTCCAGATTCAGGCGGTCAGCTCCCCGGTACAGCCTCTCCCAGCTCTCCTCCCACTGCTTTAAGCCCCGGATCCCCAGGGCCCGCAGGTAATTTTCCAGCCGGTCCGTCATCTCCTCCACATAGGAGCGGGAGAAGCCCCCGCTCTCCTCCTGGTCATCCTCCCGGTCATAGACCAGCCCGATTTTCAGGTACCGGCATACATTTTCATAGGAAAAATCCCGAATCGTATCCAGGGCGGCCCGAATCAGCTCCACCATGGGATTTTCCAGAATGCTCTTCTTATCGTCCAGGAAATAGGGGATCCCGTTCTCCGAAAACTGGCGGGCAATCTCCCCCTTGTAGGAGGCCAGATCCCCGGTAATTAACGCCGCGTCCCGAAACCGCATTCCCTCCTCCTGGACCATGCGCCAGATCGAAGCGCAGACAAATCCTATCTCCTCCCCTGGGCTTCTCCCCTCGCAGAGCTGGACAGCCTCTGTTTTTTCCTCCCAGACCTCTCGCCCATAGCGGTACAGGTTCCGCTCCAGGAAATCCAGCTCCGGGCACTGGGCGAACCGCCAGGCAGGCCTGCGCCCGCAGCGCACATCCTCACGGAGCCTGACGCCCTCCTCATCGGCCAGACGCTTTAGGCGGCAGGCCGTGTGGCGGCTCATGTAAAATAAATGCTGGATGCCGCACTCCCTGTACAGCTCCTCCCGCAGATCCACGGTCAGAGTGCAGACCACCTCCCTGGCGCACCGGATCATAATCTGGGCCAGCCGGTACTGTACCGGGGTGAGCCCTGTAAATCCGTCCAGAAAGATCACGCTGTCCGTAAGCTTCTCCCACCGGGGAAGCTCCCGGCAGAGTATATCCAGGATCTCCTCCGCCGTGATGCATTTCGTCTGTATATACTCCTTAAATTCCCGGTAAATAATCTCCAGATCCTTGAGCTTTTCCCCCAGGAGGCGCCGGTCCGGGGTCTCCTCCCTGACCTGCTTTAAATCATCCGGCCCCAGGCCGTACTGGTAAAGCTCGGAGATCTGGGACTTCAGCTGATCGATAAAGCCCGCCTGGTCCAGATGCCCTCCGTAGAACGAAAGCTCCTTTCGCCTGCGCCCTGCGGCCTTCCTGAGAATCATGGATTTTCCCGTGTCGTCCAGAACCACCGGCACCTGGACCCCCAAATCCTCAAACACCCGGTAGGCCAGGCGCTTGAAGCTCAATATGTCAATGTTCATCACCCCATGCCGGGGATGGAGCCGTATAATCTCCCGCTGGGTCTGCATGGTGTACTGCTCCGGAACCAAAAAAAGGTATTGGACATCCGGATGCCTCATAGACTCCTCAATCGCTCTCTCATACAGAAGGCGGGTCTTTCCCGATCCCGCGCCTCCTGCAACGAACTGCAGTGCCATCGCCATGCTCCTTTCCCAAAAACTGCCAGACCTGACCGCCGGCTGCAAAATCAGTTCTTATTTGCGGCGGTTCCTCATATGCTTTAACAAATTATTCTCCGAGGTCTCTTACCATGAGCGCAAAAACAAAAATCGTGGTCCTTCGCATGAAGGAAATCATCTACACCGCCATCTTTCTGGCCCTGGCCATCTTTCTCATCGCCCTGTGCTTTATTATGTTCCGGCCAAAGAGCGAGCCTGTCTCCGCCGAGGCGGATGCCTCCCTCTACATACCGGGCGTGTACAGCGCGGCCCTGAATCTTGGAAGCGAGACGGTCAACGTGGAGGTAACCGTGGACAGCAATCGGATAAATTCCATCGCCCTGATCCCCTTGAGCGAGGCCGTGACCACCATGTATCCCCTGATGCAGCCCACCCTGGAGGATCTGGCCAGCCAGATTGTGGACACCCAGTCCACGGAGAATCTCTCCTATCCCAGCACCTCCCGCTATACCTCCCAGGCCCTTCTCGGCGCCATCAACACAGCCCTTGGCAAGGCGCGGGCGGAGTGAGCACTCAAAAACGCCTCCCGGACAGCATTTCACGCCGGGAGGCGTTTGGCATCCTTTATGCAAGAAAGCTGTCCGGCATCAAGATTTCATAATTAACCATGTTTTCTATTACATCGCTGCTGGCGGATCCGTCCTGCCGGAGGATCGCATCATACAGCTTTCGATGTGTTGTCAGTGATGCCGCAAATTTTTCTTCCTCGTTGTTCTTCTCATACCGTTTTTTTCTTGAACGGATAATCTCCTCCATATAATCAATCATGATATTTTTCATAGTCAGGTATGTCAATCGGAACAGCTCATTATGGGACATCTCGCATACCTTCAGATGAATCTCATAATCCTTGCGCGCCAAGCGTTTCCACAGTCCCTTTTCCTCTGCCCCTTTTCGGTTTTGGTAGAGACCCTCGTATTCCATGCAGAGAGTCTTAAGCTCGCTCAGCTCCTCCTCCGTGCGGTTTTGGGCCGCCAGCACAGCGACTCCTTTTTCCACGTACATGCGAAAATCCTTGATATCCCTCATCATTTCCTGGGAAAAGATAATCTCCGATACATTATTAATATACTGCTCATAATTGAATGCCTTTACGTAGGTTCCCTCTCCCACCTTTGTCTCCAACAGCTCCATCGCATTCAGCTTCTGAATTGCCAGCCGCACTGTAAGACGGCTTGTTCCAAATTCCTCCGCCAAATCATTTTCAGAGGGAAGCTTATCCCCCACTGCATAATCGCCGTTTCTTATGGATTCCAGCAGAATCTCGCATACCTGATCTACCAGATTTTTCCGAATAACTTTTTTTGCCATGTCTGCTCCCTAGTTTTGATACTCATTTTACGTCTTCTCCTGCCGTTTTGGCAAAAGGCCTTGTTTTATTATACAATAGGCCGTTCTCTTTTTCTAGCAGAAAATGAAGATCGCAGATTGAGAGCAGAAAAGCCCCGTGACAGGCCAATTAACCTATCACGAGGCTCTTTCTTATTCATAATGCTTATTCAACTGTGACTTTACGGCACTTCTCCATTTCTTCCTTGGTCAGCTCCTGGCCGATGCCCGGAAGCTCCGGAACCTTGAAGCGGCCATTCACAGGCTCATAGTCATACAGACAGGTCTGCGTGCAGATGGGCTGAATTGCTCCCACATGGTGCTCATGGATGACAAAGTTCGGGATAACTGCCTCCAGCTGCAGAGCTGCCGCAGTTGCAATCGGACCGCCGCAGACATGAATCTGGATGCCGATATCATACGTGTGCGCCATATCGCAGATCTTCTTGCACTCTGTAAATCCGCCCGTATTGCAGAGATCCGGCTGTGCGATTGAAAGGGTGCGGTCCTCAAAGAACTGCCGGAATCCCCAGCGGGTATAGCTTCTCTCGCCTGTTGCCAGGGGGATATCGATCTTGGACTGTATGGTCTTATACAGGGACGGATTTAACGGCTGTGTCGGCTCCTCCATGTACATGATGCGGTACTTCTGGATGCTCTGTCCCAGCTCGATGGCGGTATTCGTATCCAGGAGGGAGTGGAGCTCAATAATAATGTCCAGATCCTCGCCGCCGGCCTCACGGATTGCCGCTACGCGCTCTGTGGCCAGCCGCAGATCCGCATGGGGGAATGCGCCTCTGAAATGGCAGCCCTGGGTCGCCATGGAAAGTCCCTCCATGGGATTAAATACAGGATCAACCTTTACTGCGTCAAATCCAGCCTCTATGCAGCTTTTTGCTGCATTATAATAATCCTCCGGTGTGCGCATAATTCCCGGAAGGTTCACAGAGCCTGCGATCTCTCCCGCATTTCCCACGCCCCAGCCAAACTGAATCTGGGAAGCATAGGTGCGCAGATTGTCATTGGTTTTTCCTCCTAAAAGCTGATAGACGGGAACTCCAAATTTCTTGCCCTTAATATCCCAGCAGGCAATATCAATCGCAGACATAGCGCCTACCTCTACCGCGCCGGTTCCCATTCCCCAGAAGGTGTGACGATGCAGGTGGTTCCAAATCTCCTCGGTATTCATGGGATCCATCCCGATGACAAGCTTTGCGTAATCAATGCACTGGCCGAAAGCCGCCTCCGCACTGTTTCCGTAAGCCAGGCCGGACTCACCAAATCCGCTGATGCCTTCGTCCGTATTCACCTTCACGACAATAGCATACCCCTTAAATACTTCTACACTGGTAATCTTCATAACTGCCTCCTTTTTATTTTTATTCTCTCTTTGGGACGGTACAGACTACTTTTCCACATCGACCCAATAGCTGACTGTAACTTTTGTCTTCCCGCTCTTATAGCGGATATTTGCATACACAGAACAAATGATAAGCACCGACACGCTCACTATAACGATTGTGGCATTCAATGTGGCTGCGGACGCCAGGAAAACCGCGATATATGTGAGAATGCTCAAAACCATAATTGCATAAAACAGACCATCCGGCACGTGATAGGGAGCCTTTTTCCACTGCTCCGGAAATCTCTTCGGCAGATTCCAGACAACAAAGGCGCTCATAGCCATCGTTACCGTCTGAACCAGCGTACAATTTCTGGTGATTGTATTGATATCAAAATTCAGCAGCACCGGAAGAAGGCTGACCGCCATAATTACGGTCAAAACCACATAGGGCGCACCTCTTTTGTTCGTCTTTGCAACAAAATCCGGATACCAGCCATCCTGTGCCGCTTGAATATGCGGCGCTGCGAATCCTGCATAGCAGCTGTTGATCGTGGTCAGAAGGGCCATCACCGGACCTCCCAGCATAAACAGTATAAACAGCGCGCTGGGCAGAATGGATCGCGGCACAGTTGTCAGGGGATGGTTGATCACCTGATCTAGCGGAAGCACGCCGCCGCCTACCATCGCAACGCCCACATAAATCACCATAATGATGGGCACTACCATCAATATGGACCACGGAACATCCTTCTTGGGGTTCTTAGCGTCGGAAGCGTAATTGATATTCATCCAATACCCCGTAACAGAGTATACGTACAGGAAAATCGCATCCACAAATCCGCTTATCCCGCCAGTAAAAAAATCGCTGTCAGCGAAATTCAGTGTGGCGGAATCCAGCTTGGAAACACCTGCAACAATAAACATCATCAGGCAGAACACCAAAATCGCTGACATAATCCGCTGCACCTTTGCCATGCTGGAAACGCCCAGAAGATTAATCACATAGAACAGGAGCAGAAAAACAATGGCCACCACTTTGGGATCCAGAACCGGCCACAGAGACTGCATGTAAATCCCCAGGGAGGTTCCCATCAAGGACAGAGACAGGCACTGGGTAATGTAGGAGACAACATACATCCCTGCCAGCCGTTCCCCGCTCATCGCCTTTATAA
>CALWMT010000064.1 GCA_944382045.1 uncultured Enterocloster sp.
CGATCCACTGACCAGAACCTGGAATTTGTGATTGTGGAGAACAACAGCACGGATCCGGCCACCTTTGCCTACTACGAGAAAATGCAGAGGGAGCATCCAAGCTTCCGGGTGGTGGCCTGGAAGGAGGGGTTCAATTACTCCGCCATCAATAATTTCGGCGCCTCCTTTGCCAAGGGCGAGTATTTCCTCCTTTTAAATAACGACACGGAGCTCATCGAGCCGGACAGCATCCGGGAGATGCTGGGCTTCTGCCAGCGGGAGGATGTGGGCATTGTGGGCGCCCGGCTCCTCTACGGGGACGATACCATCCAGCACGCCGGGGTGGTGGTGGGCTTCGGCGGCATCGCGGGCCACACCTTTATCGGCCTGCACAAGGCGGAGAACAGCTATTTCCACCGGGCCATGTGCGCCCAGGACTACAGCGCGGTGACTGCGGCCTGCATGATGACCAAGGCCTCCGTGTTCCGGGAGGCTGGGGGATTGAGCCCAGAGCTGGCCGTGGCCTTTAATGATATCGACTACTGCATGAAAGTGCGGGCGCTGGGAAAACTGGTAGTGTATGCGCCCTACGCCTGCCTGTACCATTATGAGTCCAAGTCCCGGGGGCTGGAGGACACGCCAGAGAAGGTAGAGCGGTTCAACCGGGAGGTTGCCATTTTCATTAAGAAGTGGCCGGACATTATAAAGAACGGGGATCCCTATTATAATCCGAACCTGACCCTGCGCAAGTCCAACTTTGCCCTGCGGGATCTCTTAAAGGAAAAGATCGGGGAGCCCTACGACCTAAGCGTGTATGACAAATATGCCCCTGAGGGGAAGGGGGAGGACGCATGAGCAGCGGGAGACAGGACGGCGGAAAAAAGAAGGTGACCGTGATCATCCCCAATTACAACGGCCTCTCCTTTATGGAGCCCTGCTTCAAGGCCCTGGACCGGCAGGCCTGCCGGGATTTTACGGTGCTGGTGGTGGACAACGGCTCCACGGACGGGAGTGTGGAGTGGCTTAAGGAGCGGGGGATTCCCTCCCTCCTTCTGGAGACCAACACAGGGTTTTCCGGGGCGGTGAATCGGGGGATACAGGCGGCGGATACCCCGTATGTGATTCTCTTGAACAATGACACAGAGCCGGATGTCCATTACGTGGGGGAGCTTCTGCGGGCCATTGAGCGGTCGCCGCGGATTTTTTCCGTGAGCAGCAAGATGATTCAGCTCTATCATCGGGACAAGATGGACGACGCGGGGGATATGTACAGCCTTCTTGGCTGGGCCTTCCAGAGGGGGGTGGGCCAGCCATCCTCCGGCTACACCCGGCCCTGCCGGGTTTTTGCAGCCTGCGCCGGCGCGGCTATCTACCGGAGGAGCGTGTTTGAGAAAATCGGGTATTTTGACGAGATGCATTTCGCCTATCTGGAGGATATCGATGTGGGATACCGGGCCAGGATTGCGGGCTATGCCAATATGTATTGCCCCACGGCGGTGGTGTACCATGTGGGCAGCGGCACCAGCGGCTCCAAGTACAATTCCTTTAAGGTGAGACTGGCAGCCCGGAACAATGTATATCTGAATTACAAAAATATGCCCCTTCTCCAGCTTGTGCTGAACGCGATTCCTATCGCGGTGGGAATGGCGGTGAAGCTGGGATTCTTTAAGAAAATCGGCTTCGGAAGGGAGTATGCGGAGGGGGTCCGGGAGGGACTTTCCACAGCAGGAAAATGCCGAAAGGTACGGTTTCAGTGGAAGAACCTCTGGAATTATGTGGGAATTCAGATTGAGCTCATCTGGGGGACCGCTGTTTATGTGTGGGAATTTGGAAAGAGGAGGCTCCCGCCGCGATGCAGAAGGTGAGGGGACCGGGCGGGGGGCGGATCTTCTTGGCTGTCCATAGGCCAGCCAAGAAGCATCGGAGGTTCCCTCCGATGTAGAAAGAGAGGCGGAAGCAGGCTTACAAGCAAGCTTGACGCCTGCTTCTGCCTCTCTTTCTCCGCCCTAGATAACTTTTTCGAGAAATTAAGAGAATTTTTATAGAATAATGGGGAGTAATCATGTATAATACCCTCAGTTAGGGACCAAGGTGATACGCTTATGATAAAGGATAACCAGAGACGGCTGAACCGGGTTCATGTTCTTTTGGACGCACTGATTACCATTCTGGCCTATGCGCTGGCGTGGTTTGTGGTGATAAGCGGGAACGTGATGGATACGCCCGGAGGCACGCTGCCGCCGCGGATTTATTTTGCGGCACTCATTTTTGTGGTGCCGGCCTATCTGATTTTATATGCCAGCTTCCACCTGTATACCCCCAAGCGGATACAGGGAAGGCGCTCTGAATTTGCCAATATATGCAAGGCCAATATCATTGGCCTTATGCTGTTTACCTTTGTGCTGTTCGGCGCCAGAAGCTTCATGGCTCACAATGAATATTTCTCAACCCGAATGCTGCTGGCATTTTCCGGAGCGAATACGCTTCTTCTGGAGGCGGAGCGGATGGCCATCCGGCTGTTTCTCCACTCCCTGCGGACCAATGGCTACAATCAGAAGCATATTCTTTTGATCGGCTGGAGCCGGGCGGCAGAGGGGTTTATCGACAGGGTGGCATTGAATCCGGAATGGGGCTATCATATTCAGGGGATCCTGGATGACCATAAGCCTGCGGGCTTTGCTTATAAGAATGTCCGTCTTCTGGGGCCTATCAGCCATCTGGAGACCTTTCTGGAGGCCAATACGCTGGATGAGATCGCCATTACCCTGAGTATTACAGAGTATGCCAATCTGGAGCAGATTGTGGCGGCCTGTGAGAAATCCGGCGTCCACACCAAGTTTATCCCGGACTACAACCATATAATTCCAACGATCCCTTATATGGAGGACCTGCAGGGCCTTCCCGTCATCCATATCCGGCGCGTGCCGCTCACCGGGGTGTTTAATGCCACCATGAAGCGGTGTGTGGATATTGTGGGCGCTCTGTTTGGTCTGATTATCTTTTCTCCGGTCATGCTGGTCACGGCAGCTCTTATAAAGCTCACATCTCCGGGACCAGTGATTTTCAGTCAGGAGCGCATCGGTCTTCACAATCGTCCATTTAAAATGTATAAATTCCGCTCTATGACGGTTCAGGATCCGGGAAAGGAGAAGACCCAGTGGACCACGCCCCATGATCCCCGGGTGACACCGGTGGGGCGTTTTATACGGAAGACAAGCATTGACGAGACCCCGCAGTTTTTCAATGTGCTCATCGGAGATATGAGCCTGGTGGGGCCCAGGCCGGAGCGGCCTCTCTTTGTTGAGAAGTTTAAGGAGGAGATTCCGCGGTATATGATTAAGCACCAGGTTCGCCCGGGCCTTACGGGCTGGGCTCAGGTGAATGGATACCGCGG
Organism: uncultured Enterocloster sp.; assembly: GCA_944382045.1. Lineage (GTDB taxonomy): Bacteria > Bacillota > Clostridia > Lachnospirales > Lachnospiraceae > Enterocloster. The sequence goes on from CALWMT010000064.1 coordinate 3,374, forward strand.
GGATACGTCTATCACGAAGCGGATCGAGCACGATCTGTATTACATCGAAAATTGGAGCCTTGGTTTTGATTTCAAAATTATGTTTTTGACGATCTTTAAGGGCTTTATCAATAAAAATGCATATTAAGAGGTTATTGATGCATGGACAGCAGGTTTGAAAATGAATTTGAACAGGAAGAAGGGCGGCTGAGAGGCCGCAGCCGGCGCCGCGGCGCGGCTGTGGCCGCAGCAGATTCAGCTGGAGCCGCCGCAGAGGGATTTAGACGGGTACACAGGATGTCATCCGGCACTGCGGGCACATCCCGGTCCGCTGCCAGCTCCAGGCTGACGGCGCAGCCGGACGCATCGGAGCGCACGGCGGAGGCGGGAGGCACCGGCCGCCGCTTTGTCCCCGCTTATGAGAGGGCAGGAGAGACAAAGGGCAGCGGATCCCGTGACAGTGCGATGCACAGGGGAAGAGGCAGCCGGCCGGGCAAGGAGCCGCCGGATCCCGCAAAGGAGAAGATAAGACGGCTGCGCCGCCGGATCATCACCATGATTGTGGCGGAATGCTTTCTCATATGCTTGTTTCTTGGCGTGCGGTACGTCAAGCAGAAGGCCTCCCTGCTGAACATTGATGAGAACTGGAATGCGGAGGCGGTGACGAACCCCAATATTTCCGTGGCAAAGGAAGAGATGATGAAAGGCTACTGGACGGTGGCCCTTTTTGGCGTGGACAGCCGGAACAATTCCGTCGGCAAGGGAAATATGGCGGATGTTATCATTATCTGCAACATCAATCAGGAGACCGGTGAGATCAAGCTGGTCAGCGTATTCCGCGATACGTACTTGAGTGTGGACGACAGTGGAAGCTACAACAAGATCAACCAGGCCTACTTCCGCGGCGGCCCCCGGCAGGCGGTGGAGGCGCTGAACCGCAACCTGGATTTGGAGATTGATGATTATGCCACCTTTAACTGGAAGGCGGTGGCGGACGCCATCAATATTCTGGGCGGCGTGGACGTGGAGCTGAGCAAGGCGGAATTCTACTATATTAATGCATACATTACTGAGACGGTAGAGGCAACAGGAGTGGCCTCCGTACACTTAAAGCAGGCGGGGATGAACCATCTGGACGGTGTTCAGGCGGTGGCCTACGCCAGACTGCGGAAGATGGATACGGATTTTGCCCGTACAGAGCGGCAGAGGCTGATCATCCAGCTCTGCTTTGACAAGCTCAAGAGCTCTAATTTCTCCGTTGTCAACAATGTGATGGAGGTAGTCTTCCCGCAGATTATGACCAGCGTCCGATTTGACGATCTGATCCCCCTGGCCAAAAATGTGACCAATTATACCATCGGGGATACCATGGGCTTCCCGGCTGCCAGAGGCGATGCCAACATGGGAAGCAAGGGTGACTGTGTCATCCCCCAGACCCTGGAGAGCAATGTGAAGGATCTGCACAGCTTCCTCTTTAATGATGCCAACTATGAGCCCAGCGATATGGTGAAGCAGATCAGCGCCAAGATCTCTGCGGATTCCGATATGTATAAGGAAGCAAAGCCCATTGAGAGCGTGGGCACAGACGGAGGTTATATCCCGCCGTCCACAGAGGCACAGGAGGCGGAGACCTCGGAGGGAGACTCGAACGCTGACCCTGACGCCGAGAGCAGCACAGGAGAAGACGGAGAGACCGGCGAGAGCGTGCTCGATTTTGAGTACGAGTGGGGCCTTGAGTATTTTGAGACGGATGAGGATGGAAATATCATTGATCCGCCTGAGGATTTCGATTATGGCCTGTGGAGGCCTGGTGATCTGTGGGAGGACGAGCCGACAGAGAGCGGAGGTCCTGGTGCCTCCCGTCCTGGCACGGACCGTCCCGGCAGCAGCCGTCCCTCCTCCAGTAATGGAGAGACAGAGGAGACGGATGAGGGAGAGAGCGCTTATGGACCGGGAAATACGAGCGGTCCTGGCGGTTCAAGCGGGCCCAGCGGATCGGGGCAGAATACAGGCGGCATCCTGCGCCCGGATAGGCCGAGCAGCTCGGAAAGCACCAGCGCTGCAGACGGTCCCGGTGCGGAGGAGTCCTCCAGCGGGGCAGGCGGCGTTCTGGCTCCCTCACCGGGCGCTATCCCGGAGGAGACAGAGAGCGGCGGCCCTGGTGCAGTGATCATTGGCCCTGGTTTGTAAAAAGGAAGTGGATTTCATGTACGACGACAGAAACCTAAATGAGGAGGAGTCTGAAAAAAAGGAGAGCCTTGCCCGGCGGGCAGGCCGCCTGGCAGCGGGAGCGGTGCTCTTTGGAGTGGTTGCAGGCGCTGTCATGGCAGGGGTGAATCAAGCTGCGGTCCAGCTTCTCGGAGATCCCTATGAGAACACCGTGCAGGAGAGCCAGCCGGCACAGATCGTGCCTGAGACAGCTGCGCCTGTTCCCCCTCCTCCCGTGGCTGCCAGCCCCAATACAGATGTGACCGCCATTGTGGAGAAGGCTATGCCTTCTGTGGTGGCGATCACCAGCATGACCCGGTATCAGACGAGAAGCTTTGGCTTTGGATGGTTTTTCGGCGGAGGCCAGACCTATGAGGTTCCCGGAAGCGGTTCGGGAATCATTATCGGGGAAAATGATACGGAGCTTTTGATTGTCACCAACAATCATGTGGTGGAAAATACAAGCTCTCTGATGGTCACCTTTATTGACGAGGAGGCAGTGGAGGCGGCTGTCAAGGGTACGGACGAAACCATGGACTTGGCAGTGATTGCTGTGCCATTGGAAAATATTTCAGCGGACACCCGGAGCAGGATTGCATATGCGCAGCTGGGGGATTCAGATGCTCTAAAGGTGGGACAGGGCGTAATCGCCATCGGAAACGCCTTGGGATACGGCCAGTCGGTCACCGTGGGCTATGTGAGTGCCCTGAACCGGGAGGTTCAGGTTTCAGAGACCGCCACCCGCACCCTGATTCAGACGGATGCGGCCATCAATCCGGGCAACAGCGGCGGGGCGCTGCTCAACATGCAGGGACAGGTGATTGGCATCAACGCAGCCAAGTACTCCTCGCCGGAGGTGGAGGGCATGGGCTATGCGATTCCCATTTCCCAGGCCAAGGAGATCCTGGATCAGCTGGTGACCCGAAGGACGGCCCGCGAGGTGGAAGAAGCCCGCCGCGGCTATCTTGGAATTCAGGGAACCAGCGTGGATGCCCAGTCAGCGGCTATGTTCGGCATGCCGGAGGGCGTGTTTGTGTACAAGATACTGGAGGGCGGAGCGGCTTACGGCACAGAGCTGAAGGAAAAGGACATCATCACCAAGGTGGATGGCCAGACTGTGCGGACTATGGAGGAGCTGCAGGCGCTGCTCACCTACTATGAGCAGGGTGAGGAGATCGAGCTCACTGTGCAGACCCAGACAGAGGGCCGCTATCAGGAGCGTACCGTAAAAGTCATACTTGCGGGTATGCCGGAGAGCGAAGAGTAAGCCTGCCGGCGGCGGGATTTGCAGAATAAATGGAGAAGAGCTTTGGACGAGAAGGATAATACAAAGGATTCCGGAAGGCCGGAGTCTGGACAGGAAGAGAAGAAAACAGAGGATGGATACGAAAAGGTCTGTTACATGTGCCGCAGGCCGGAGAGCAAGGCCGGCCCTATGATATCTATGCCGGGCGGCATGAACCTGTGCCACAGCTGCATGCAGAAGGCATTTGATTCGGTCACCAGGAGCGGATTAGATCTTTCCAAGCTGTCGGGAATGCCCTATATGAATCTGAACTTCGGAGATATGAATGCGGCTCCTCCGGCCATGGAGATTCCCCAGAAGCAGAAGATACGCAAGAAGGCACAGCCCCAGCAGGCCCTCACCCTGAAGGATATTCCAGCGCCTCATGTGATCAAGGGAAGGCTGGATGAATATGTCATCGGCCAGGAAAAGGCGAAAAAGGTGGTTTCCGTAGCAGTCTACAATCACTACAAGAGGGCATTTCTCGAGGAGAAGGATGCGGATGGCGTCACAATTGAAAAGTCCAACATCCTTATGATCGGCCCCACGGGCAGCGGGAAGACATACCTGGTCAAGACGCTTGCCCGCCTGCTGGATGTGCCGTTAGCCATTGCGGACGCCACCTCCCTGACGGAGGCCGGCTACATCGGCGATGATATTGAAAGCGTGGTCTCCAAGCTGCTGGCAGCGGCGGATAATGATGTGGAGCGGGCGGAGAAGGGCATCATCTTTATAGACGAGATAGACAAGATTGCCAAGAAGAAGCAGACGAACACCCGTGATGTGAGCGGAGAGTCTGTGCAGCAGGAGCTCTTAAAGCTTCTGGAGGGGAGCACAGTGGAGGTGCCGGTTGGCTCCAACCAGAAGAATGCCATGACACCTATGGCTACAGTAAATACGGACAATATTCTCTTTATCTGCGGCGGCGCGTTTCCGGATCTGGAGGAGATCATCAAGGAGCGGCTGCGAAAAAAGTCTTCCATGGGCTTCGGGGCAGTCCTAAAGGACAGCTTTGACGCGGATCCGGATATTCTGAGCAAGGTGGTCAATGAGGATCTGCGGGCCTTTGGAATGATCCCGGAGTTTCTGGGCCGTCTTCCCGTCACAGTGACGCTCCAGGGACTTACAAAGGACATGATGGTGCGGATTCTCAGAGAGCCAAGGAACGCCATCGCCAAGCAGTATGAAAAGCTTCTCGCTATGGACGAGGTGAAGCTGGTCTTTGAGGACGAGGCACTGGAATGGATCGCCGAGGAGGCACTTAAGCGGGGAACGGGTGCCAGGGCCCTTCGGGCGATTCTGGAGGAATTTATGCTGGATATAATGTATGAGATCCCGAAGGATCCCAATATTGGTTCCGTGGTGGTTACCCGGCCTTACCTGGAGAAGCACGGCGGACCGCTGATTCAGATGCGGGGATAGGGCATGCCTATTCCCGCATTTGAAGAAAGGCCTGGAAGAGGTTGAGCGTACCGTACCCCCATTCCTCATTGGGATAAATCAGAGAGGGATTTCGGTCCGCGCCTCGGATCAGGTGGGATTTGAGAGCTGCCTCGCTCATGGTTGCGTCATTTCCCTCCACAATCGCCCAGCTCAGAAGATTTGCAGCGGCACCGGCGGCTTGGGCCGCTGCCAGTGAGGTCCCGGTGCGGCGGGTCAAGGGCACGCCGGGCTCTGGCCTGCGGCTGGCGGAGGGTCCCAGAATATCGACTCCCGGTGCGGCAAGGTCCGGCTTTATGAAGCCGGAGGCGGTAAATCCCCGGCTGGAGTGGATGTAGATGCTGCTGCTTGTGTGGCTGCAGGCGCTGACGGTTATGGGACCGGGGGTGTTGCCCGGCTCCGTGATCGTGATATAGGGGCTGGGCCGCAGAAAGACGGTCTCATCAGAGATCAGGCCCTGAGCGGGCAGCCATAGATTGTAGGAGCCGAGAAAATACTGGGCAGGGTAGATCCGCACCTTCCACACACCGGCTGTGGGATTTTGAAACCGCATAAAAATCAGCTGCCGTCCGGAGCCAGTCTCGATGGGGAGGATATTTACCGTGATCACGGTGGGCTCCAGAAGAAAGGTAATATGGGTTTCATTTTCCTCCAATATGGGGAGGCGGCCGATCCGCTCTCCGCTGGGTGAGAGAAAGCCCACGGAGAAGGTATCTGCTGCTGCGGACCAGAGCTCCAGAACGAAGCCGCGCTGGGATTCCTTAGGGCCTACGTGGATTTCCACATCCTCCCATTCCTGGTCAGCGCCGATAGACCCCAGAAAATGGTGGGACAGGCCGGTCTCATTTCCCGCCGCGATGACTGTGGCCATTCCCAGGGTGCGGCTGATATCCTGCAGAACCTGGCAGAGCGGGGAGGAGGCCTCGTGGCTGCCCAGATTGGTTCCCAGTCCGAGCAGGATGACGAGAGGCTTTCCCTGGAGATAGGAGGCCACCCGCATGTATTTGACTGCCATCATGATATCATTTTCCTGGAAGGCCTCCGCGTCCTGGGGAATCTGATAAAACTCCCGAAGATATGCCTTCGCCTGCTTGAGCTTTACCACTACCAGCTCTGCATCGGGAGCGGCGCCGGAAAAGTCCTGCTCAGGCAGGGCGTTCCCCGCAGCAATGGCGGCCAGGAAGGTGCCGTGGCCGTTGGTGTCCTTGGTGGGTACAAGGGAAAAGGGGGAATCAGAGGCGAGGGCCTCGTTGATCTGTGCTCTGGTAAATTCGGTCCCATAGCTGGCTCCGCTGGCTGCGCTGTAGTCAGGCACGCCGGGAGCGGGGGCGGACCGATCCTCCGGCAGGCTCTGGTCCCAGATAGCGGAGATTCGGGTGGTCCCGTCGGGGTAGAGGAAGAGCGGATTGGTGTAATCGATGCCTGTGTCAATAATGCCGATGAGAACGCCCTTCCCTCGATTTGCCAGGGAGGGCGTGTTAAAAACAGCGGAGATGCCGGAAGCTTCCAGGCCTCCGGCATCCAGAAGGGTGAAAATACCGGGTATACTATAGTAGGAATACCTGCCCAGGGAAACGGGGGCTGCATTTTCCAGAGGAGTATAGATGATGGTATAGTCCAGAGTTATAAAGTCCGCACAGAGAATGTCCTCCTGGGCGATGGGAAGAGGCCGGTAATTGCCGTAGCGGTATATAAAATCAGCGATATTCTCTGATGCGGGATTTATGGGGCAGGAGGCCATGGGACACCTCTGAAAAACCGTTTATTTTATAGCAATATATGCGAGAGGAGGCGCGGGATATGTATGAATGGATTATCGGCGGTCTGGCGGTCTGTGACCAGATGATTAAGAAGGAGATTGAGCGGCAGGAGGATGAGACCTTTCCAAGAGAGCTCCCCTGTGCCAAGGGAAGGATACGGATTCATAAGAATCATAATGCGGGCTTCCCCTTTGGGGTGCTGAAAGGGGATCCGGATTTGGTAAAGGGTGTGCCTGCACTGACAGCCTCCGCTGTTTTAGGGGCTCTGGGGATGCTCCTTCTGCGCAAGGGCTCCTCTGGCCAGAAGCTGGGACTGTCCATTGTACTGGCAGGAGCAGCCAGCAATCTCTATGACCGGTTCCGAAG
>CALWMT010000065.1 GCA_944382045.1 uncultured Enterocloster sp.
AGAGCAGCCGGCATCCTCTGACCTCTGCCTAAGTCCATTCTATCACGAAAGCCCGCGCCGGGGCAAGACAGAAATCACGCGCCGCACTTGGGCTGCAGAAATCCCGCGCCGCGCTTGGGCTGCTGCAGGCTCTCGCAGGCGTCCTTGACAGAAGCCTTCCCAAATGATACAATAACTCCACTAAAACCTTGTGTGGATTTTTCAGCCAATGCTGCCCGCGGCCTGCGGGCCGGCTCTTTTCGCCGCACAGCTGTTTTCGCGACAGCTGGGCGGCTTTTTTGCGGCCCAGCCAGATTTCCCGCAGCCATATTTAAAGCGGTCCGTACGCTGGACCGTCATCCCTATTCATCAGGAGGCTAAGCATGAATGACACCTTTATGAAAGAAAAACCTGTTTTCCCGCTGATTGCCGGCATGGCCCTGCCCATGGTGCTGTCCATGCTGGTCAACTCCCTCTACAACATCGTGGACAGCTTCTTCGTGGCAAGGATCAGCGAGAAGGCCATGACAGCCCTGTCCCTCGTCTACCCGGTGCAGAACCTGATAAATGCCGCTGCCATCGGCTTCGGCGTGGGCATCAACGCCGCCGCTTCCTTCTATCTGGGCGCGGCAGACAAGGAAAAGGCGGGAAGGGCAGCCGTACATGGGCTGGTCCTCTCCGCCATTCATGGCCTTATAATCACCGTGGGCTCCATCCTCATCATGCCCGCCTTCCTGGGAATGTTCACCTCCGACCAGGAGGTCATCCAGATGGGCCTTCAATATTCCCGCATTGCCTTTGCCTTCTCCGTCATCATCATGCTGAGCCTGTCCTTTGAAAAAATCTTCCAGGCCGCAGGGCGGATGAAGACCACCATGGCCAGCCTCCTGTGCGGCTGCCTTGCCAATATCATCCTGGATCCTCTCATGATCTTCGGCATCGGCATTTTCCCGGAGATGGGGATCCGGGGGGCGGCGCTGGCCACCGGCCTAGGCCAGGTTTTAACGGTTTTGGTATATCTGACGGCCTGCGTCCTGTTCCCCCTCCCCATGCCCATGAGGAGAAGGCACCTGGCACCGAATGGCGCCATCACCCGGCGGCTCTACGCTGTGGGAATCCCCGCGGCTTTAAGCCTGGCCCTTCCCTCCCTGCTGATCTCCTGCCTCAATGGCCTCTTATCCCTGTACTCTGAGATGTATGTGGTCATCCTCGGGATCTACTATAAGCTCCAGACCTTCCTCTACCTGCCGGCCAGCGGCGTGGTCCAGGGCATGCGGCCCGTCATCGGGTACAACTATGGAGCCGGGGAGATCGGCCGCGTGCGCAGCATCTACAAGACAACCCTCGTCATGTGTGCAGCCATTATGCTTCTTGGAACCGTCATCTGCCTGACGGCCTCCCGCCCCCTTATGGCCCTGTTCACGGAGAATGAAGAGACCATCCGGGCCGGCGGCCTGGCCCTTCGCATCATCAGCGCAGGCTTTCTGCTCTCCTCCCTCTCCGTCACCGCCTCCGGAGCTCTGGAGGGCTTGGGGATGGGCTTTGCCTCCCTGATCATCTCCCTCATGCGGTACGCCGCCGTCATCCTGCCTGCAGCCTGGATCCTCTGCCGCCTTTTAGGCCCCGAGGGGGTATGGCACGCCTTCTGGATCACGGAGGCAGCAGCGGCGGCAGTATCTGCCGCAGTATGGGCCAGAGCTCTGCGGGGACTGGGCGGCGCTTAAGGCGCCGCCGCTGTCCATCACTCCCTCCAGCGGTACACCGCTGCCTCAAAGGGCCGCAGAGTCCGGTCCCCCATCTGCCCATCATTCTCATAATTTGAAATGTAGAGCTCCGATTTCTTTCCCCGCATTCTCTCCGGGAGGCGGAAGGACTGCTCACCTCCTGTAAAATTGAGGACAACCAGCAGATTCTCCTTCTCAAGACTGCGGTTATAGATATAGAGCGCTTCGTTTTCCTTCGCAAACTCCGTAAAATCTCCATATACAGCCACCCGGCTCTCATGGCGCAGGCGGATAAGCTCCTTTATGTACTGGAAAACAGAGTTCGGATCCTCCAAGGATTCCTTCACATTGATTTCTTTGTAGTTGGGATTCACCGTGAACCACGGCGTGCCCGCGGTAAATCCAGCATGCTCCGTGTCATCCCACTGCATGGGGGTGCGGGCATTGTCCCGGCCCATAGCATGGATCACATCCATAAATTTTTTCGGATCAGCTCCTCCCTCCGCCACAAGCTCTCTCCAGCCGTTTTTCGCCTGAATATCCTCATACTCCTCAATGGAATCCAGATGAATATTGGTCATGCCAATCTCCTCGCCCTGATAAATATAGGGCGTCCCCTGCATGGTCAGGAGCATGGTGTAGAGCATCTTGGCACTCTCCCTGCGGTATCTTCCCTCATCTCCCCAGTGCGACACGCTTCTGGGCTGGTCATGATTCGTCAGATATAGACTGTTCCAGGCGGTTCCATTTAACTCCCTCTGCCATCTGCTTAGGACCTCCTTTAGCTGGGTAAGAGGGACCTTTCTCAGATTATATTTATCCCCATTCACGTATTCGAGCCTCGCATGCTCAAACTGAAAGACCATATTCAGCTCATGACTCGAAAAGCCCGCATATTTTTTGGCCTCCTCCACCGTAACACCGCTGGTCTCTCCCACCGTCACAAGCTCCGGATACCGAGACAGCACCTGATCATACATCTCTCGGTAATAGGCGTGAATAGCGGGAACATTCTGATAATGCTCCTCCCCCACGCTGCCCCGGCCCAGCGCACCGTCCGGAAGCCCCTTATCCTTGTAAAACATGCTGGCCGCATCCAGGCGGAATCCATCTGCGCCCTTTTCTATCCAGAAGCGCATGACATCGTAGATTTCCTGCCGCACTGCCGGATTCTCCCAATTCAGATCCGGCTGCTTTTCCGCATAGAGATGGAGGTAATACTGGCCCGTCTGCCCGTCATACGTCCAGGCGCTCCCGGAAAAACGGGACTGCCAGTTATTCGGGGCATTTTCCCCCTTTCCATCCCGCCATATATAGTAATCGCGGTACGGATTGTCCCTGCTCCTTCTGCTCTCCGCAAACCAGGGGTGTTCGTCAGAGGTATGGTTGGCCACCAGATCCACAATCAGGCGGATTCCCCTCCTATGCATCTCCCTCTGCATCTCGTCAAAGTCCTCCATGGTTCCGAACTCATCCATGATATCCCGGTAATCTGAGATATCATAGCCGTTATCCGTATTAGGCGACTTGAAAAACGGGGATATCCACACCGCGTCCACACCGAGCTCCTTCAAATAATCCAGTTTTTCTGTGATTCCCTTCAGATCACCAATTCCATCCCCGTTGGAGTCCTTGAAGCTCCGGGGATAGATCTGATAAATTACCGCTTCCTTCCACCAGCATCTTTCCATCTGCCATCCATCCTCCTTCCCTATCTCTATAATGTCGACAAAAGAAAATAGCTCCACACGGGTATGGTAATCACCGACAGCGCCGTTGTAAATACCACCGCCTTGGCCGCAGCCAGCTCATCCCCCTCATACTTTGCTGCCAGAATAGAGGTAGTGCTCCCCGCAGGGGCGGCAGACAGCAGCGTGCAGACTGCGGCCACCAGGTGATCTGCGCCCGCGGCGCGGCTGAGCCCAAAGACCACCAGCGGGATGCAGACCAGACGCAGGACTGCATAGTAGACCTGATGCCTGTTGATCAGCGTCTTGACATCCACATCCACCAGGATTGTTCCGATATATAGCATTGTCATAGCGGTACAGCAGTTACTCAGGCTGTACACCGTCTTCTCCACCACCAGCGGCAGCTGAATCTGAAGGATCAGAATCAAAAGCCCCACATACGTAGCCAGCATACAGGGATGAGTGGCTATCTTCTTATATACCTGGCGCTTATCGCTCTCCTTTGAAAAAAAGGAGACCCCTGCCGTCCACATGACGATTCTCTGGGGAATCAGAAAAATAGAGGCGTACACAAGGCCTATGTCCCCGAAAACTCCCTCAGCTAAAGGATTTCCCATAAAGCCCGCATTGGAGCAGACGGTTCCGTACTGGAAGACATGCCGTTCCCCCTCCTCTATCCTGCGGTAGCAGAAATGGGCGATGAGCATGGCGATCACCTGCACTCCCGCTGCGCACAGAAGGAGCTGCGCAAATTTCTGCCAGAACCCCGGCTCCATCTCCATAGAAAACGCCTTGATTATATTGCAGGGAAGAATGGCGTACATGATCACATCCACCAGGCTGGACTTTCCTGCCGCCGTTATTTTTCCTGCCCTGCGCAGGAGAAAGCCGATGACGATAAGGCAGAACATCATCCCCATCAGCCCAAACAATTGATTAAACATTTCCTTCCTCCCCTGCAGGCCTCAGCTCTGCAGATTCTTTCTGTACTGCTCCGGCGTGATCCCCTCCACCTTCTTGAATACCTTGGAAAAATAGGTGCTGTTTTCGTAGCCCAGGATATCTGACACCTGATAGACCATTTTCCCCTCGGCAAAAAGCTGCTTAGCCCGCCGCATCTTCTGGCGGTTTACGTAGGGAATAAAATTCTCATTCATGGTCTTCTTAAAGAAGGAGCTCAGATAGGGCTCTGAAACCCCCACATGCCGGGCTACGTCCGCCAGCTGGATGGTTTTATCCAGGTTCTGCTCAATGTATTCCAGGGTATTCTCGATCAGATCCGACTCCGAGCGCTTCTGCCGAGTGAAGAACTGGGCAGTAAACTGCCTGACAAAGGCCCTCCACCAAGCCTTAAGCTCCTCAAAGCTGGTGGTGTGCACGATCTTTTGGTAGTGCTTGTAGCTGTCGTTCACCTCTATGTCCTCCAGCGCACCTCCCAGCTGCCCCGCCTTGTCAGAAAAACGGCTCAGCATCTCGATCATCATCCGCTTGACCAGCGTCACAGACAGATTCCTGCACCCAGAGACAGCGTCAAACAGCTCCTCCAAAACCGCCAGGATCTCCTCCTCGGAGATCTTCTGAATTCCCCTCTCCAGCCGCGCCATATACGGTCCCAGGTCAAAGGGACATTCCTTCTTGATTTCTATGGGAAGGTCCAGCCGGATAACCTGGCTTTTTCCCCCGAAAAATCCATAATTCTCAATGGAATTGGCAATCCGCACAAAAAAGCGGGATCGATGATCCTGATTCCGGTAGGAGGTAATCCCCAGATAGCATCGATTGTCCACAAAGGGCGAGATCTGCCGGAGAAGCTCCTCCGCCTCCTCCTCATTCGTCTCCTCCTTCATCAGAATCAAAAGCTTCCCCTCATATCCCAGGCACATGAAGCTGCGTCCCAGATTCTGATAATACTGGCAGGCCAGAGTCTCAATAATCTTCATGTCCTCCAGCTCCTCGGCGTACTTGCTCAGCATATAGACGCTGAGGCAGCAGCCATTCTGAAAATCCTCCGGTATATTCTGCACCTTCTCCCGAATCTCATAGCCCGTCTGAGCCGCAGATTTCTCTGTGTGCGCGGGGAGCTCCGTCAGATTGGAGAGGGCAGCTGTCAGCTCCTCCCGGGAGAGGCCGAGCTTGCGGATGTAATCCACTGCGCCCAGCTTCATGGCCTCCTTGACCGTGTCAAAATCATCATAGCAGCTGACCACCACCGTCTTGATGGGCAGATGGCGGCCGCGGATGATTTTGAGAAGCTCCAGGCCGCTGATCTCCGGTATATTCAGATCCAGAAGGATAATATCCGGCTGTTCTGTCTCAATACGCTTTAGAGCCTCCCTCCCGTCCTGTGCATCCTCCAGAAGAGAAATGCCCATCTCCTCCCAGTTAATCAGGGAGCGCATGCCAACTCTGGCCAGAAGCTCATCCTCTACGATCAAAGCCTTCATCGCTCTCCTCCTCTCTATGAATCATGGGAATCCGCAGAGAAATCTTAAAGCCCGCCTTGACATCGCTGTGGATCGTCAAGCCGTACGCAGGGCCAAAGAGCCCCTGGATCCGCTTATGGATATTGGAAAGCCCGATACCGGTAATTCCCCTCTTTTTGGGCGTCTCCTCCTCGTCCAGGCTGGGGGCCTCCCCCTTTAAGCCGGTCCCATTGTCGATGAGGGTCAGCACCACATCCCTCTCCTGCAGCTCACCCCGCAGAGCAATTACGCCCTTCTCCGCATGGCTCATGCCGTGGATAAAGGAATTTTCCACCAGAGGCTGCAGACAGAACCGCGGAATCTGGCAGGAGCGGATCCCATCCGGAATCACAACAAAGAACTGCACCTTGCTGCCGAACCGAGCCTGCATGATCTTTACATAGGCATCCAAAATATGTACTGCATTGTCAATGCTCTCCAGCTCGTCATCATTCTTGTAGGTCTCCCCAAGCAGGATGCCCAGATCCGCCAGGATATCCGCCACCTCCCCATCCTGGTTGATGGAGGCCTTCCAGCGGATGGCATTTAAGGTGTTGAAGAGAAAATGGGGGTTAATCTGCGCCTTCAGGGCGTCAAACCGGGCCTTCTCCTTCATCTCCGCCTCCCTGCGGACCTCCTCCATCAGTGCCTGGATCCGCTTCTGGGCCCGGAGCATTCCCGACTCCAGCGCCCTGGTCTCCTGGAAATGATTTTCCTCCAGCTGCAGAAGCTCCGGCTCATCCTGCTCAATCTTTTGCACCCGTTCCGCGAAAAAGAGGATAGGCCGGGTGATATACCTGGATATGCCGATGACCACGCCGACAAGCAGGATGGATGAAAGCAGCATTAAAACGAACACGTAAAAAATCATCCGCTCGCTCCTGGCAAAGATATCGTGGTAGTCCCCGATGTAGAGCACCGAATTACCGCTGGCGGAAAGGGAGGAGCCCATCACGTAATAGCCGCCGTACCGGCCTTCCCTGCCCCCGTTCTGCAGCCACTGCGAATAGATCCTCTGCATATCCTCCTCCGGCACCTTCTCTCGGTCTCCCGCAAGAATCCGGCCATCCTCGGAGAACAGAACCAGGGTCCCCCTCTGATACCTGGGGTCCTCGCCGAACTGGAAAAACACGGACTCCGGAATGCGGACAAACACATAGCCCATGGGCGGATCGTTGTAGCGGGCAATCGCCCGGCCAAAGACCAGGTACCTCCTGATATTGCTTCCCGTCACAAACAGCTGGTTGAAATCATTGTTCCAATAGGGGATCTTCTCCCTTTCCTCTAGGTCCTTGACCCACTCCTTCACCGGAACGCCCTCTGGGAGGTCAAAAATTTTGATCGAATCGATCCCCCGCCCATCGTTCATGAGAAGCATCATCTCCCCCTGAAAGCTTCCCAGCATCGCCACATTGATATCAAGGACCATCTCCCGGATCCGTTCGATCGCCCGGTTCTTCTCATAGGCGTTCGGCGCGTCATAGTACTGCTTCAGATATTCGTTGTAATCGGTAAATGTAATCATGGTGCTGCTGGCATAGCTGGCCTGCAGCACTGCGCTCTCAATCACATTCACATTCTGGCGGAACATCATCTGAAAGGCATCCCATGTGCCCATCGTAGTATTTTTGTGGAGCAGAAAGCACAGAATACCGAGAGCCAGGAAAAGAGGCGCAAGGACATAGCACAGAATACTCCGTATCATGCTGTGCTTGATGCTTGATGCTTTGTCGTGCATTCTCATTTTTCACCCTCCTGCTGTGCTCTGATGTGAAAGGGCGCATGCCCCTCTGCTCCGATGGACATGCGCCTGCTCTCTTTCCTTTTTATGCATCAGCCCTTTACTGCGCCTGCGGACAATCCGCCTACCAGGTTATCCTGTACAAAGACGAAGAACACAATTACAGGAACCAGGCTCAGGATAACTGCTGCCATCAGAGGACCCCAGTCTGTGGAGTACTCTCCGATATAGTCTCGGATACCAACCTGCACGGTCTTCTTCAGCGTTGTAGTGATGAAGGTGTTCGCGTACATGAATTCATCCCAGGACATCAGGAAGCAGTACAGAGTGGTTGCGGAGATTCCCGGCTTTGCCATGGGGAAGATCACCTTGATAAAGGACTGGAACCGGTTGCAGCCGTCGATCATGGCCGACTCCTCGATCTCCCAGGGAATCTGCAGGAAAAAGGTACACATGTTCCAGACTGCAAAGGGCAGTACGAAGGAACAGTTGATAATGATCAGGCCCATATGAGAATCAATGAGGCCCATGTTTTTCATGATAACATAATAGGGGATGGAGAGCAACACGCCCGGGAACATTTTGGTGAACAAAATGCTCATCTTCATCTTCTCAGCCCCAATGATGTTGTAGCGGCAGAAGCCATAGGCTGCCATAACCGCGAAAAGCATGGAGATGGCCGTCACGATGGCGGATATGTAAGCACTGTTGATGAAATACCGCACAAAGTTGGATTGGAACAGCACCTGTCCATAATTCGCAAAGGTTACATAGGTCGGTATGATCTGTTCGATGTCATAAATCTGCTCCGGTGATTTTAAGGAGGTCATCATTACCCACACAAAGGGCAGAAGGGAGCAGAGCGAAATAATGACTGCCAGCGTATAGAGTATTCCGTAGTCCAGTTTTGTTCTTTTCATAGCTCTTCTCCTTTACTTTCTTCGATCCGATGAAATCATCCGCACATATATAATGGTCAGGATGGCAATTACGATAAAGATAACCACGGAGGTCGCCGCAGCATAGCCAAACTTGTGGTCCACAAAGGCCTGGCGGTATGCGTAGGTGTACATGATCTCGGTGCTGTCCAGCGGGCCGCCCTCGGTCAGAAGCCAGATGGCATTGAAGTTGTTGAATATGGAAATCACATTCAGGATCACGGCCACTGCCATGGGCTCCTTGATGTTGGGAAGGGTGATGTACAAAAACCGCTTTACCTTTCCGGCTCCGTCAATAGCGCCGCTCTCATACATATCGTAGGAAACGCCCTGAAGGGCTGCCAGAATAAAGATCATCAGGAAGGGAGTGCTCTTCCACACATTGGCTATGATGACAGCCGGCATGGCGGAGCCCACATTTCCCAGGAAGGAATATCCCTCCTCAAAGATGCCAAGGCGGATTAAAATGGCGTTGAACACACCGATCTTTGTATCATACAGAGCGCTGAAGGTGAGGGCGCTGATAGCCGCCGGTATGGCCCAGGGAAGGAGTGCCACGGTACGGAAGAAGCCCCGCCCTTTAAGCTTCTCATTGAGCACCAATGCAATTCCCATTGCCAGAACCACCTGTGCCGCAATATTCACCAGGGTCCAGACTACGGAGTTCGCCACCGCGTTTCTGTATTTTGAGTTGCCAAAAATCACCAGATAGTTTTTCAGTCCTGCGAAGGTGCCAAACTCCGGCGCAGTTGCCTTTGTCATGTCATAGTTCAGGAAACTGATCAAAATACCATTCAGAAGGGGATACACGCTCAAAAGCAGAATGGCGATTACTGCCGGAGCGATTAACAGATATCCTGTCCGGTTGCGGCGGATGGAATACTCCTCCAGTTTTAATTTCTTTTTCTTCTCTTTTTTCATAGGAACCCCTCTCAAAAAGCAGTGAGGGCCGCCGTCCGCTCTCAGCCCGAGACGGATGGCGGCCCTGTCGATCCACTGTTACTTAATAATTCTCATTGATGAAGTCGTTGAGCTCCGCTTCCAGTTCATTTAAAGCCTGCTCTGCGGTCATCTGATCAAAGAATACCTTGGTGAACGCATCGACCATCTTGTCATCCACAGACTTCGCATTCTTCACTCTGGGACGGGGAACGGTGTACTCCGCCTCGTCGATGAATACCTGATACTCAGGATTGATCTCCAGAATGGGCGCATAATCCACATCCGTTCTTCCGGGGATACGTCCCTGCTCGGTGAGCACATAGTCGCATTCCTTGCTGGTCAAGTACTCCACAAATGCCCATGCAAGATCCGGGTTTGCTGTGTTGGAATTGATGGCCAGGTTGTAGCCGCCCAGGCACACTGCCTGTACGGTTCCCTTAGGCATGGGAGCCAGGCCAAATTCCATATCCGGGTTGTTCTTCTCGATGTTTGCATAGCCCCAGTCACCGCAGATGAAGAACAGGCAGTCATCGGATACGAAGGTTGTGTAGGCGGTTGCCCAGTCGGATGCGTCCTTCATGCCCTCGGGGAATGCATGATACTTGGTATGCAGGCCGGTCCAGAAGTTGAATGCCTCCTTGCCGGACTCATTGTTTACAGTTACAACCGGCTTCTCGCCTGTGGTATCGATTACCGGGTTGTCATAGGCAAAGAAGATATTGAAGGGAGCATAGCCGTCCAGACGAGTGGAAACACCTGCGTAGCCAAGCTCTGTGGCCAGCTTTATATCCTCCTCAAACTCCTCCATGGTTGCCGGCGGCTCGGTCTTTCCGATCTCCTCCAGGATCCGCTTGTT
>CALWMT010000066.1 GCA_944382045.1 uncultured Enterocloster sp.
AAATACTCCTGGAAGGTAAAGCGGATCTTCCGGTAATCCCCGCCTGCGGCCACGATCTTGGCGATGGAGCTCACCACTGCGTACACCGCCCCGTGGTAGGGGCTCCAGCTGGAGAGATAGGGGTCAAAGCCGTAGCTCATCATGGTCACTGTGTCCGTGCGGCCGGAGAGCACGGGAAGCTTGGCCGCCATGGACTGAGTCTCTGTGAGCTGATACCTTCCGCCGTAGGGCATGAACACAGAGCCCGCGCCGATGGAGCCGTCAAACCGCTCCACCAGGCCCTTCTGGGAGCAGCCGTTTAGATCAGAGAGAACGGAGAGCCATTTCTCCCGCACATCTCCCACCTCTTCTCTGGCGAAAAGGCTGTCTGCCCGGCTCGGAACCTCCACAAACACCTCTGCCTCCTGATGGGCCCCGTTGGTGTCAAGAAATGCCCGGCTGATATCCACAATGGTTTTTCCCCGCCACTGCATCACAAGCCTGGGAGACTCGGTCACCACAGCTGCCTCCACGGCCTCCAGGTTCTCCTCAGCCGCATAGTCCAGAAACTGCTTCACGTCCTTAGGATCCACCACCACGGCCATGCGCTCCTGAGACTCGGAGATGGCGATCTCCGTGCCGTCCAGGCCCGCGTACTTCTTGGGAACCTTGTCCAGATCAATCTGCAGGCCTGCTGCCAGCTCGCCGATGGCCACGGACACGCCGCCTGCGCCAAAGTCGTTGCACTTCTTGATCAGACGGCTCACCTCCGGCCGGCGGAACATGCGCTGAATCTTGCGCTCCGTGGGCGCATTTCCCTTCTGCACCTCCGCGCCGCAGACCTCGATGGAGGCGGTGGTGTGTACCTTGCTGGAGCCAGTGGCCCCGCCGATGCCGTCCCTACCTGTGCGTCCGCCGAGGAGAATGATCACATCCCCAGGATCAGAGGTCTCCCGGATCACGTCCCTTCTGGGAGCAGCGCCCATCACCGCGCCGATCTCCATGCGCTTGGCCACATAGCCCGGATGGTAGATCTCCTTCACATAGCCGGTGGCCAGGCCCACCTGGTTTCCGTAGGAGGAATAGCCCTGGGCCGCCTGGTTCACAATCTTTCTCTGGGGAAGCTTGCCCTTTAAGGTTTCGCTTAAGGGGCGGGTGGGATCCGCCGCACCGGTGATCCGCATGGCCTGGTACACATAGGTACGGCCGGATAAGGGATCCCGGATGGCGCCGCCCAGACAGGTGGCCGCGCCGCCAAAGGGCTCGATCTCGGTGGGGTGGTTGTGGGTTTCATTCTTAAAATTCACCAGCCACTCCTCGGTCTTCCCGTCGATCTCCACCGGCACCACGATGCTGCAGGCATTGATCTCGTCGGATACCTCCATGTCGTCAAGCTTTCCCTGGCTCTTTAGCTTCTTCATGGCCATGAGGGCCAGATCCATCAGGCACACGGGCTTGTCCTTCCGGTCCCCGTAGAGCTCCCTCCGGTCCGCAAGATACTGCTCATAGGTGCGCTCCATGGGCTCTCTGTAGTCCCCCTGGCCGAACTCCACCCGGGTGAGCTCCGTGGAAAACGTGGTATGGCGGCAGTGGTCAGACCAATAGGTGTCAAGCACCCGGATCTCCGTCACCGTGGGATCCCGGTGCTCCTCCTCCCGGTAATACCTCTGAATATGAAGGAAATCCTTAAAGGTCATGGCCAGGCTCAGGCTGTCGTAGAGGCTCTTAAGGCTCTCCTCATCCATGGACGCAAAGCCCTCGAAGCTTCCGATGTCCTCAGGAACCGCAAACTCCGCTGTCAGGGTTTCCGGCTTCTCCTCCCCAGCCTCCCGGCTGTCCACCGGATTGATGCAGAAGCTCTTGATAGCTGTCTCCTGCTCCGAGGTCAAGGGCGCGGTGATCACATAGGTAGAAGCAGTGCGGATCACAGGCTCCTCCTCAGCACGCAGAAGCTTCACACACTGCTCCGCGGAGTCCGCCCGCTGGTCAAACTGTCCCGGCAGATACTCCACAGAAAACACCATATCCCCCGGATTCTTCGGGAATTCCTCCTCATAGACATCATCCACCGGCGGCTCAGAAAAAATAGTTCCCAGAGCCTGGCGGAAGGTCTCCTCCGACAGATTTTCCACATCATAGCGGATCAGCACCCGCACATTCTTCACATTGCGGATGCCCAGGTACTTCTCCAGCTCCTCTCTCAGCTCCCCGGCCTTCACGGCAAATTCTGGTTTTTTCTCCACATAAATCCGTCTTACACTCATTCTCATTCCTCCTGCATTTCAATGCGGTTACATTAATTTTAGCATACCACAGAGAATATAAATAAGTAAAATTAATAAATCTAATCTCTATTATACCAAATTCTTATAAGCTTCTTACTTTAGGATTTTTCTGGCGCATTTTCCCGGAATATGCTATACTGTTTGTTGTGTTTATAATTGCCAGACTTTTACTACAACTAAAATTTATGATGGGGGCCACGTAAGATGAAAATCGGTTTTGACAATGAAAAATACCTTCGCATGCAGTCGGAGCACATCAAGGAGCGCATTGGGCAGTTTGGCGACAAGCTCTACCTGGAGTTCGGCGGAAAGCTGTTTGACGACTATCATGCCTCCCGGGTGCTTCCAGGCTTTGCGCCGGACAGCAAGCTTCGCATGCTTCTGCAGCTGGCAGATCAGGCGGAGATCGTCATCGCCATCAATGCAGCTGACATTGAGAAGAATAAGGTCCGCCAGGATCTCGGAATCACCTACGATGTGGATGTGCTGCGGCTGATCCAGGAGTTTCAGGACAAGGGGCTCTACGTTGGCAGCGTCGTGATCACCCAGTACGATGGCCAGAGCGGTGCCGATCTCTTTAAGAGCAAGCTGGAGCATATGGGAATACGTGTATACCGCCACTACTGCATCGAGGGCTATCCCAGCAATGTCCCCTTGATTGTCAGCGATGAAGGCTATGGAAAGAATGACTATATCGAAACCAGCCGCCCGCTGGTGATTATCACTGCTCCCGGCCCGGGCAGCGGCAAGATGGCCACCTGCCTCTCTCAGCTCTACCATGAAAACAAGCGGGGTATTCAGGCGGGATATGCCAAATTCGAGACCTTCCCGATCTGGAATCTGCCCCTAAAGCATCCGGTCAACCTGGCCTATGAGGCGGCCACCGCTGATCTGAACGATGTGAACATGATCGACCCCTTCCACCTGGAGGCTTACGGGGAGACCACTGTCAATTACAACCGGGACGTGGACATCTTCCCTGTGCTCACTGCTATCTTTGAAGGGATTTACGGGACCAGTCCCTACAAATCCCCCACCGACATGGGCGTCAATATGGCCGGCTTCTGCATTATGGATGACGCGGCCTGCCGGGAGGCCTCCTGTCAGGAGATTATCCGCAGGTATTACCAGGCCTTGAACCGTCTAGCTCAGGATGAGTGCAATTCGGACGAGGTCTACAAGATCAATCTTCTCATGAATCAGGCCAAGATCAAGCCGGATATGCGGCGGGTCGTAGAGCCCTGCCTAAGGAGGGCGGAGGAAATCGGCGCCCCTGCGGCATCCATGGAGCTTCCTGACGGGACTCTGGTCACAGGAAAGACAAGCGATCTCCTGGGCGCCTCCGCTGCCCTCCTGCTCAATGCCATCAAGGTGCTGGCGGGAATCGGACATGCGGTTCATCTGATCGCCCCCTCAGCCATTGAGCCCATCCAGACCCTAAAGACCAATTACCTGGGAAGCAAAAATCCCCGTCTCCACACGGACGAGGTTCTCATCGCACTCTCCATGAGTGCTGCCACGGACGAAACCGCCCGGCTGGCGCTGACACAGCTCCCCAAGCTCCGCGGCTGCCAGGTGCACACCTCGGTGATGCTCTCCCCGGTCGATATCAAGATCTTCCACAAGCTCGGCGTGGATCTCACCTCCGAGCCCGTGTATGAGCACAAGCGGCTGTACCACTAAAGCCGCCTGGCTCAAACCATCTTTCGGTATTCCTGCTTCCAGCGGCTTACCAGGCCCACCGCGCCCTGCATCCGCTTCACCGGATCCTTCTTGAAAAGGCTTCGCAGGGCCCGCACGGCCTCTGCCTGCTCCCCATCAAGGGCGGCCTGGGCAGCCTCCTTATCCCACTGCGTTTTCTCCTTCCCGTCCATCTGGGAGGAGAAAATTTTTTTGATCTCAAGCTCTGGGGCAAACCGGCTGAGAAAATAGATCCGCTTAAGCACGTCCTTATCCTCCCGCAGCTCATAGGCCCTTTCGTAGGCTGCAAGCGCCTTGTGAAACTGAAACATCTGGGCATAGGAGGCTCCCAGGTTATTGTATATCCTGGCTCGAAACGCCTCCTGCTCCTGGCTGCCCTCTGTCATCTCCAGCACCTTCTCGTAGCGCGCCGCTGCACGGCCGTACTGCCGTTTTCCAAACAGATAATCCGCCCTTGCCTTCTCGTACTCTCCAGCCGGCAGCCTCCGATAGGAGGCCGCTGCGGCCTTGAACTGCTGAACCTCCTTCTCGGTATAATAGTCGCACTCCAGAAGAAAAAGGGTCAATATCTCTTCCGGGCGGCTCCCCGTCTCCGCAAGCTTCTCCATGCGGTCCGCCAAAACCGGAAGCGCAAGCTCCCGGCGGATAAAGTCGAGCAGGGAGCTGTCCACAAATTCATCCATCACCAGAAGCGGATGATTAAAAATCACATAGCACAGCTCCTGGGAGGAGTAGATATGAACATCCAGCACATCAATATAGTAAGGATTTTTTACTGGCTCCTGCCTGCACAGCAACAAACTCATAGATTTACCTCTTGTCTCACCACTGCATCCACAGCCGGATACAGCTCACCAAATCCCTTGTCCCGTATTACCGCCATCATGGTTGTCTCGCTGGTAAAGGCAAGACTCATCTGCACCCGGGTCGTGCGCGGAGGCCGGTCCGGGAAGCCCGTCAGGGGAATGCGCACGGACCGCTTTTTTCGGGATTCCAGCGGATTAATAAAAAATTCAATCTCCTTCTGCCCATCCAGAATCAGATCCAGAACACTCTTTGACTCGTACCAGCTGTCGCCCCATGAGGCGGCGATGAGCTGCCGCTCCCGCCCCCTGCTCATAACCTTTAAGGAGACCTCCGACTTCAGCCGGCCCTCACACACAAAAATATATGGGTAAGCCGTGTGCTCCTGCAGATAATCCCAGCCCTTGCCCGCTGCTCCCCGCGCAAAAAGGCATTCCTCCGCAAAGACCTTTCTTCTCCTGCATGCCAGCTTCATAAAATCTCCGGCCCAGTCCTGGCGCTCGAAGCCCTTTCCTGTGAGAAAGACCGTGGAAAAGAGCTTGCGGGAGAGAAGCTTCTCCCCGCAGGAGCAGAGAATCTTATCCGCCAGCCTTGCCCCGGAGGGGGAATCCAAAATATCCAGGCTGAATGCCTCCTCCTGATTCTGCGCCTCTGCCTGGACAATATTCCGCCTCAGCCCCCTCTGAACCTTCATCTCATAATAGCAGAGACGGTCCGCTCCCAGCTCAAAAAGAGCTACCTGGTTCGTCCAAAGCTCCTTCCTCTGCCCCAGCACGTAGTAGATAAAGCTCTCCGTGTGGCTCACCACATGAACCCGGTCCCTTGGAATCTGGAGGTAATCCGCACAGTACATCAGCGTGTCAAGCAGCTTTCCCTCCACCTTGTCCAGCGTGATGACCAGCTGCGCGATCTCAGAGACTCCAAATTCCTTTTTGGGATAATCGAGCATCATCCGTATAAATATCCTAAGGAGCTCCGCACCGCTGTAGCAGATGCCTCCGATGGTGGAGGTTCCCTCCCGGGAGGCCAGGTTTAAGAGCTTATCCACAATCACGCCCTCACCCAGAAGAGTAGCCGCATAGGCCTCCTCTCCGGTAAGCCATACCTCCTTCTCCTTCCTGCGGCAGATTACCGCGGGAATGGTCCAGGCTTTTTCCATGCCATAACAGCAGATCTGACTGTAATCATCGTTTAGGTCCAGGCCAATTACAAGTCCGTCCATGACAGCTCCTTCCTTGCGTACTTCCATTTCAGGCGGCCCGTCCCTCCCCCTATTCGATGGGGAACAGCTGGCTGAGAGCCGCTGATTTTTTCAAATAATTCTCCATGGCCGCAAACAGGGCCTTCTCGTCCTTTTTCTCTAAGGCCGCCCCCATGCGGTTCAGACAGGCAAATCGGCTGTTCTCCCGGTCCTCCAGCTTGTGATCGCACTGCACGGTTCCCTGAGCCCTGCACACTCTCCCGTCCTGTCCGTTTTCGTAAATCTGGTACTCCATGACCTCCCCCTCAAAAAGTACCTTCTCCTTCACGTAAATCCCCTGATATACCCGCCGCATCTCCTCGGTATGGAATTCACTCTCCTGCGGCCGAATCCGCACTGCCAGCTCAGGGGGCTGCTCCTTATCTCCCCGGTACTCAATCATTGCCTTGTCCAGAATATCCTCCGGTATGGGAATATGGCGGGACAGATCTCTGGTATAGGGAAATACCAGTCCCTCCTTTATCAGGACAGCCGCCATGGAGCGGCAGAGCCCCCGCTCCTCATCATCCAGCTTGTCCCGGGAAGAAAAGTACCTTGTCAGAGCCAGCAGATAGATGGTGGGCATCCGTTCCCTGTCTCCGGCCCCCAGAAGCGCCTTCTTGAGGTAGGAAAACACCCGGGGATCCCCCTTCTCGTCCTCCAGGAAATACTGAATGCTCTTCTGGGTAAAATAAGCCTTCACCACACTCTCCCTGGTCTGCTTCCGGCTCATATACAGATCAAACACGGAATCCATCCGCTCATAGCTGCCTGTAAACAGCATCTGGCAGAGCAGCCGCTCCTCCAGGTCATAGGTCTCAACCTTGGCTCCCACTCCCTGAACCAGAAGCTCATACATCTGATCCACGGTTCCATTAAAGTGCTCGCAGAGATAGTCCAGCATCACCCCGTCAAAGGCCCCTGCACGGAACGCCCGGTAGGACAGGGTCACCAGCAGGGAGTCCTGGTCAAAAAGCTGCTGGAGAATGGTGCGGGTGCAGAGCTTCATCAGCTTATCCGGCGGGATATACTGGCTCCCGTACTCCCGGATCATCTCATAGGCCTCCCGGATATAATTCTGGCTGATCAGCGTCTCACAGATCTGCTGTCTCTGCCGCTCCCCCAGAGGCCTCTTGTCCATCTGAATCAGATAGGTACAGGTAAATGCACCCGCTCCCTCCTCAGACTGGGCTGACCTGCAGTAATAGTCCGTCACCGTCTCCAAAAGCCGCCGCTGAAACACGGGATTCAGCTTCATCTGTGCCATGGACTCCTCGAGAAGTCCCGCCTCACTGTCACTCTGAATGCCCCTCTTCAAAATCTCCATGCAGCGCGCAAGCTTCAGCATGGGATGGTCGGGAAGCACCTCCCCGCAGCGCTTCAGCAGGTCTGGCTTATCCATCACGGGTATGCGCCTGTGCCTTATATCCAGATATCTGTTTCCAAATGCATCCTGGAAGAAAAAGATAGGATGCTCCGAAAACACAGGCACATATGCAGCGCCGTTCTCCAGAGGGCAGGTCAGCTCCTCCATAAGCTCCTCACCGCGGACAATCACATACTTCATCCGGGGATCCTCGCACAAAATCCGGCAGGATTTCAGAATCCCCGGCAGAACCCGGGCCGCGCGGGCATCAATCATATCCTTATAGATGACATGCTCATAAATCACTGCCAGCCGGCTGTCAATCCGGGATTTGAACAGCTGCTCCATGGCAAATGTCTCTATATCCCGCAGATACGTGCCGTAGAGCTCCGAGGAGGGATTCATATACCGAAGGATATTCTGATAGAGCACAGAGCGGCTTCGGCTGTCCAGATCCTTGTCATAGGAAAAATACAGCAGCGCCTCCTTCGGGAGAAGATGTCCATAGCTCTCCGGCAGGGAGTAAAGAAAATACTCATACAGCCGGGTCAGATTGATCCGGCTCTCCAGCGCCTTCTCATACCAGCCAAAGGCCTCCGGCCCTCTTTTATCCCCCTTGATAAGCAGGCTGCACACAGCCTCCAGGAGCTCTCTCTCCGGATACATGCGGTACAGCTGCACTGCCAGACGCACTGCCAGCGGCCTGCAGCGGCGCAGCCCGAGAAGGAAGCCTGCCGCCCTCCTTGCCGTCTCCTGGGAAACCATATTCCGGCGGGCGCCAAAATACAGATACCGCAGCTCGAACTCTCCCAGCTTCACAAGGAGGCCTGGATTCTCCTCTATCAGCCGGCAGGCAGCCCCGTAGATAAAGGGGCTGAAGCTCCCCTCCTGGCACAGCCCCTCAAGGGAGCGGTACAGCTCCAAGGGGTTTTGGGCCAGCGACTCGTCCACCCGCATGAGAATAAGAAACAGCCAGGTCCCGCGGCGTCCGCCGTCCCACAAAAGCTTCCTGATATACCGGGCCAGGGATTCCTGTCCGTCCCTGGAGGGCTTTGCCAAAAGCTTTAAATACTGATAATAGCAGTATTCCTCCACCTGGGCCTCCCGGTTTCTCAGGACCTCATCCCCAGACTCCTCCAGAATCAGCTCGCCATTTTCCCTTCGCCCATTTAACAGGAGAAGCTCCGCCTGCATCAGACGGATCCGCAGATCTCCCGGATTATCCGCCCGGACAGCCTCTGTCTCCTGCATCATCTGGCCCAGCAGAGCCGCCGGATCTCCGGCTCCCAGCTCATAATCCAGGCGCAGAGCCAGGCAGCGGCCCAGACGTCCCCTGTCCGCATGCTCCTCCTCCTTGGCGCTTCTGTTCCTCAGCTCATTTTCCTGGCCCCTGTGCACCTCCACCTGGATCCAAAACACCTCGCCGCGTG
The DNA here is from genome assembly GCA_944382045.1 of uncultured Enterocloster sp. Lineage (GTDB taxonomy): Bacteria > Bacillota > Clostridia > Lachnospirales > Lachnospiraceae > Enterocloster. Next base: position 8,806 of record CALWMT010000066.1, read on the forward strand.
TCCGCAGGCAGATCCGCCCGAGGTTTCTTCCCCCGTGCAGAAATTCCGGCTGAATCCGAAAAGCCGCGCGGCAGCGGCCCTCCTCAAAATCCTGCTCCGTCAGGTGCTGCGCCTTAAGCTGCACAAAGGGGGCATCCGTCTCAAGCTCCACTGAGACATATCCCCAGCCGGATGCCCGTATCTCAACCGCATCCTCCAAGGGTCCATTCACATTCGAATAGCTCCGGGAGCGGCTGTCCACTGTCAGGCGCACCGGCTCCTTTACGTGCAGGGCCGTCAGAAACTCCTCCAGCAGGCTGCGTCTTTCCCCTCTGCCCTTCAGTCCCTCGTAGAGCGCCCGCACACCGGCATCCTGCATAAACGGCGCCTCTGTAAAATCCTGGTACTCAAACATCCGCAGGGCCGCCTCCGGATCCCTGCGGGTCAGATTGGCAAAATCCCTGGCTGTCTTAAGGCTCCCCAGCTCCTCGTCCGAGCTTCCCGTCCGGACATGCAAAGAATAAGGAATCTCCCTCTCGCCTCCATTGGTTACCAGGTAAAAAGATCCCTTGATTTCGTCCCCGTGCTCCGCATAGCGGGTATTCACCTCATAGATAATACGGCTGCGCAGGCCTCCAAAGGCGGCTGTCACCACCTTCACCCGCTCGTCATCTGAATACACCAGGCCCTTAATGTGCAGATTATTCCCGCTGGCCGCTCCGAACTCTCCCCGGATGACCTGTCCTGCGGGAATCACCGCTTCTATCCGCTCAGGCTTCAGCTCCAGCCTTGGAGCTCTGTTCTCCACGATTCCCCTGGCCAGACGGTTAATCCGTTCCCTCATATCGTACCACCTGTATGTTTATCCTTTTAGTCCGCCGGACTGTTACGTTAAATATCATAATATCACATTTTGGCTTGATTTAAAAGGTTAAAATTGCTATGATAAATAAAAATGGGTACCGAAAGAACACATGTAAGGAGTATCTGCCATATGCTTACAGAACCTATGACCTTGTACAAGCTGATGAGCCTATATATGCTGAAGCAGGTGAATTTTCCCCTCACCAACGCACAGCTCACCGGCTTTTTTACAGAGCATGATTACACCACCTATTTTACCCTCCAGCAGGCCCTGGGGGAGCTGGAGGACGCGGGTCTTGTGCGGAAGGAGTCCAGCCACAACAGCACGCGCTATGAGATCACCCGGGAAGGGGAGGAAACCCTAAATTTCTTTGGAAAAAATATCTCCCCTGCCATTGTAAGCGATATGGATCTATACCTGAAGGAGAATAAGTTCCGCCTCCGCGAGGAGGTCGGTACCTCCGCAGATTATTACAAGGGGACCAATCAGGATTATATTGTCCACTGTGAGGTCCGCGAGGGGAAGGCCATCCTCATCCGGCTGGAGCTCTCGGTTCCCGACAAGGAGCAGGCCGAGTCCATGTGCAGCCAGTGGCGCGGCAAAAGCCAGGAATTGTATTCCCACATCATGCGGGAGCTGCTCTCATAGATC
>CALWMT010000067.1 GCA_944382045.1 uncultured Enterocloster sp.
AGCGCCGGATCGCCAAGCAGTCCAAGGGCGCCTTCAACAACAAGGATCTGGCAAAGGAGGTTGCGCTTCTCAAGGCTCTGAAGGCCCACCTGGAGGAGGGAAAGCTGGCGAGAAGCTTTGTCCCCGAGGATGAGGATCAGGAGGAGCTCATCAATTCCCTAAACCTTCTCACCTGGAAGCCGGTGATCTTTGCCGCCAACGTGAGTGAGGACGACCTGGCGGACGACGGAGCCTCCAACGCATATGTCCAGAAGGTCCGGGACTTTGCCGCGGAGAACGGCTGCGAGGTCTTTGTGATCTGTGCCGAGATCGAGCAGGAGATCGCGGAGCTGGACGATGACGAGAAGAAGATGTTCTTGGATGATCTGGGACTTAAGGAGTCCGGCCTGGAGAAGCTCATCGCAGCCAGCTACCGGATCCTGGGCCTCATGAGCTACCTCACCGCCGGTCCCCAGGAGTCCCGGGCCTGGACCATCAAGGTCGGCACCAAGGCGCCCCAGGCTGCGGGCAAGATCCACAGCGACTTTGAGCGGGGCTTTATCCGGGCAGAGGTGGTAAACTACGACGACCTGATGGCCTGCGGCAGCATGAACGCCGCCAAGGAGAAGGGCCTGGTCCGCTCCGAGGGCAAGGACTATGTGATGCAGGACGGGGATGTAGTGCTGTTCCGGTTTAACGTATAGTTCTTCCGCAGCATAGGCATCACTGCCTCTGCAAAATATGCCGCTTCATCAAAAGGGCCCGCAGGCCTCACGGCATCTAAGCCGCAAGCCTGCGGGCCCTTCCTGCGGGGTTTTTAACCCGCGTCATGTGCCCATTATCCTATGTATGCGGCCGCGTGTCCGCCGTCTACGGCATACACGCAAAGCCCGCCTCCGCCAGCCTTCTGCTGATCTTATATTCCTTTCCATTCACAAGCAGCCGATAGGAATCATAGACCCTTTCATAGCCGCCGTGCCGAAGAGAAACCTGAAATACCCGGTCCCTGTACTCGAACAGGTATTCATTGTATTCCCCTTTTCGGTAGGCCATATCCTCTCCATTGTCCTGGAAGTGGATATAGGAGGCCTCCCTTCCCGTTATGAGCAGGGTCAGCTCCCGAATCTCTGTCTCTCCCACATAATTCTGCACGGGATACATAGGAATAATGGAATTTTCCCTCACATACAGGGGGCAGCAGTCCAGAGGCGTCTCCCTGAGCACATACTCTCCGCCCTTTTCCCAGGTTTCCTTCCAGTAGTCCATCCAGCGCCCCTCCGGCAGATAAACCGCCCGATACTCCATGCCTTTGGCCAGCGCAGGAGCCGCCATCAGGCTGGGGCCGATCATAAACTGATCGCTTATCTCCCGCACCCTCGGATCCCTCTCGTACTCCAGAACAAGGGGCCGCATCACAGGAAGCCCCGTGCGCTCCATCTGCCAGAACAGATCGTAAAGATACGGCAGAAGCCGATAGCGCAGACGTATATATTTTCTGCACACATCCAGCACCTCTTCGCCGAAGCGCCAGGGCTCCTGGAAGCGCGTGGGCCGGCTGGAGTGATTTCTGAAATACGGATAAAATGCGCCCAGCTGGGTCCAGCGTGCCAGAAGCTCTCCGCTGCAGTCCGATCCATAGCCGCCCACATCCGCTCCGGTAAATCCCATCCCGGAGAGTCCCATGCTGCATATCTGTGCCACAGACTCCCTGAGCATTACCCAGATGCTGTGATTATCTCCCGTCCAGCTCATGCTGTATTTCTGCATGCCTGCAAAGCAGGCTCTGGTCACAATAAAGGGCCGCTTTGTGCTGGCTCTGCTCCAGCCCTCCCGCACAGCCTTCCCCATCAGATTCCCGTAAAGATTGTGCATCTCCTTGTGGGATGTGGGGCTTCCATCATTGTCAAACACTACATCCAGCGGCATCAGCCCGTCAAAGGTAGATGGCTCGTTCATATCCATCAGGATGCCCTCCAGCCCCTGATCCAGCATCTCCCCTTCGCGGTCTCCCCACCAGTCCCGGACGCTCTTCTTTGAAAAATCCGGGTAGGCGCTGACGCCCGCCCATACTTTATTATAATAAATCTCCCCGTTTTTATCCTTTAAGAAATATCCGTTCTCTGCTCCCTCCTCATAGACCGGATATCCCTCTTCCTTTTTCACCGCGGGATCCAGAATCGCCACTGTCTTAAATCCCTGTTTCTTCAGGTCCGCGATCATTTTCTCCGGCTGCGGAAATTTCTCCCGATCCCAGGTAAATACCTTAAACCGCTCCATAAAATCAATGTCCAGATACAGGGCGTCGCAGGGGATCCCCAGCATTCGCAGCCGGGCTGCAGTCTCCCGCATCCTGCTCTCACTCTCGTAGGACCACCGGGACTGATGATAGCCAAGGGCCCACAGCGGCGGAAGCTCATGGGTTCCCGTCAGGCTGCAGTACCCCTCCAGCACCTGGGACATATTCTCCCCGAAAAACATATAATAGTCCAGGTTGCCATCATCTGCCCCTATATAATAGTAGCTGGCGTTCTCCTTTCCCATGTCAAAATAGGTCTTATAATGGTTATCAAAGAACAGGCCGAACACGCAGTCCTCACGAAGCGTTATAAAAAATGGAACCGACTTATACAGAGACTTCACATTTTCCATCTGCGGGGCCGGATTGTTTGTATTCCACATCTCATACTCGCAGCCCCGCTTATTCAGAGAGCCGGTTTTATCCCCAAAGCCGTAGAAGCATTCGTCCCCCTGCATTGCCTTGAGAATTTCGATTTTATGATTTTTATCAACCAGACTGACCTCGTGGCCCTCCTGGGCAGCTAAAATCAGATCCGCATGGTTTACTGTGGGCTCATAGCTTCTCTCTCCCCGGTAATCCGCACACAGAAGCCGCCCGTCCGCGCTGTACACATCCACCTTGAAGCCGTCGCAGACCTGCACCCGGAGATGATCCGTGCACAGCTCTACTCCGCCGTCAAACTCTCTGGCACGGATCTCCGTATTCCACATCCTGTGTTCCTCTATGGAGTAGGAATGGTGGTTCGAGGTTTCAAAGCCGCAGAACACATTCACAATCCAGGGAGAAATGAGTTCAATCTTCCCCTCCCCATTTTCAAACTCCAGGGCTGCAATCTGGCCCCGGAGCCGGCAGGATTTCAGCTTGCCAAACTTCATTTTCCGCCTCTCCTTTCCCGCCCTGCATCAAGCTAGGAATTCGCTGATGCAGTCAAATAGGTCTTCCTCCAGATCCATGGCTCTGAGCGCTCCGAGGATCTCACCCACATCCGTATATCTGCGCACTGTCTTGTAGATGGCCTGCTTCGTCAGGTAGGGAATCTCCGCCTGATTCAGGAAATCAAAAATTCTCCTTGTGCTGTCATTGGATGCAAGCGCCATCTCTCCTCCAAAGGAAAAGACAAGCGCATCCTCCGGGCCGGCCTCAGCCCCGCTCACCGTAAGAATCCCCTTATCCGGCGCATAGGAGACGGTGCAGGAAACCGGCTGTCCATTTTTTGTCACAGAGACCGCTGCCTCCGTGCAGCCCCGGATCTCCAGGGTGAAGCCCCGCTTCTCCGGAATCAGGCCTGCCTCCCCCTTCACCGGGCGGACAGCAAAGGTCTTCTCCTGCCAGCTCCACTCCATCTCCGTCACCGCGCATACGCCCTCTTTGTATGCCTGGGTATCATTGTCATCCTCATAGAGGGCGAACCGGCCGTCCGCACCGGCAAATGCCAAAATCCGCAGGGAGTCCGGATTGGAAAGAGGCGCATCCCCAAAGATCTCATCTGTCATAGGCACAATGGCTCCCGCCTTGGCCAGCACCGGCATGGACTGGATATCCCGGAACATGCTCAGCATTCTTCCGCCCTTATAGATCATTCCCGTAAAGAAATCAATATAGGTGCCCTCCGGCAGCCATACCTTCACCTTGCCCACATGGAGGCTCGGATTGTTCTTCCGTGTGATGGGCGCCGCGATAAGCTCTGAGCCAAAGAGATACTGATTCTTCACCTCATAGGCCTCCGGCTCCTCCGGATAGGCATAATACATAGGCTCCACAATCGGAAGATCCTGGCTGTATGCCCGGTAATTCATGGTGTAGAGATAGGGCAGCAGCTTGTGGCGCAGCCGCAGGAAGGTCCCCATAGACCTGCGGATCTCAAGCGGGAAGAACCAGGGCTCCTTGCTGTAGAAGATATCCTTGGTGCTGTGGATGCGGTTGATGGGAGAAAATACGCCCAGCTGCATCCACCGAGCTGTCATGGTCTCGTCCCGATACCCCTGCATATGGCCGCCGATGTCATGGCTCCACCATCCATAGCCGATATTGGAGGCTGTGGCGGTAAAGTAGGGCTGAAAATCCAGGGAATCCCAGGTAATATGCGTATCCCCAGAGAAGCCGACCGGATACCTGTGGGAGCCAGGCCCCGCATACCGGGAAAAGGTCATGGGCCGCTTCCCGTCCCGCCCGTTGTCCAGATAATGATAGTGGTTCAGCATCCACAGGGGATCCAGGCCCTCGATCCTGCAGTTGGTTCCCTGCTGCCAGTCAATCCACCAGAAGTCCACGCCCTCCTCCTCAAAGGGATGAAGGACAATATCAAAATATTTTCTCAAAAAGTCCGGGTTCGTGATATCAAAATTCACGCCCTCCCCGGTGGCCGGGTCAATCCCCATGGCCTCTGCCATCTCCGCATACATCTCCTCGTAGGCGCGGATGCCGTCCGCGGGATGCAGATTCAGGCTCACCTTCATGCCCCGCTCATGGAGCCATTTCATAAAGCGCTCCGGATCCGGGAAGAATTCCCTGTTCCAGGTATAGCCCGTCCAGCCGCTGCCGTACTTGGGATCCACATCCACCAGGTGCCAGTCCATATCGATAACCCCTACGGTGAAGGGAATTTTCTCCTCATCAAACTGCTCCATCAGCTCACGGTAGCTCTCCTCCGTGTACTCGAAATAGCGGCTCCACCAGTTTCCCAGAGCAAAGCGGGGAAGCATGGGGGTCTTTCCGCAGAGATAATAAAAATCCTTCAGGCACTGCCGGTAATCATGGCCGTAGCCCCAGAAGTAGATGTCCTTGATCCCCTTTCTGCGGGACTCCACCCAGCCCTCGTCCGTGAGAATCAGGGAACGGCTGTCATCCAGGACGGAAAATCCGTACTTGGCCATCAGGCCCTTCTCCAGTGCGCAGGCGCCGTTCACCCGGTCCAGAGTTCTGGCCGTTCCCCCCAGATCCTCAAAATCCTCCCCATAGTGCCAGATGCTGTGATAATTGCTGATATTGCCCAGCACCTGCAGGCTCAGGCCGTGAGAGGAAAATTCCTGTTTGTCATAGATCATGTGGATTCTGCTGGTAAATATCTGCAGCTCCTCCTCCGTCTCCTTTACGGTAAAGGCCGCAGGCGCAAAATCCCGGTTCAAGACGGTCTGGGTTGCCCGGTCCTCAAAGCACCCCTCCGCGCTGTATTCCAGACGGATCAATCCCTCCGTCAGCACAGTGATCCGATAGCAGCTGCCGCAGATCACATTCTCCGGCCGGGCGGCCGGTCTGCATTCCATCCGTTCAAATCTGTCCATACCCTGATTCCTCGCTCATTTTTAATTATACTGTAACCGCACCTTTAGCAGCTCCAGCGGTAAACCACAGCCTCATAGGGCCGCAGTGTCCGATCCTTCATCTGTCCGTCATTCTCATAGTTGGAGATATAAAGAGTGGAGCTTTTCCCCTGCATCGGCTCCGGCAGGCGGAATTCCTGGTCCTCACCGGTAAAGTTTAACACCACCAGGAGATTCTCATCTCCCAGATTCCGGTTGTAAATATAGAGAGCCTCATTCTCCTTCTCATACTCTGTAAAATCTCCGTATACCGCCACATCGCTCTCGTGGCGCAGGCGGATCAATTCCTTCATATACCAGAAGATAGAGTCCTTGTCCGCCAGGGCCTCCTTCACATTGATCTCCCTGTAGTTCGGATTGAGCTTCAGCCAGGGCTTTGCCTCAGAAAATCCCGCTCCCTCGCTGTCGTCCCACTGCATGGGGGTTCTGGAGTTGTCCCGTCCGATGTACCAGATAGCGTCCATCATCTTCTTGGGATCCTCTCCGCCCTCCTCAACCCGCTCCTTCCAGGCATTGCGGATCTGGATGTCCTGGTAATCCTCGATGGAGTCAAAGTGCACATTGGTCATGCCGATCTCCTCGCCCTGGTACACATAGGGCGTTCCCTGCATGGTCATGATCATGGTGTAGAGCATCTTGGCGCTCTCCCTGCGGTACCTTCCATCATCGCCCCAGCGGGACACGCTTCTGGGCTGGTCGTGGTTGGCCAGGTACAGGCTGTTCCATGCCTTGCCGTCCAGCTCGGTCTGCCACTTGCTCATCACCGCCTTAAACTGGGACAGCGGCACATTTTTGAGGGTAAACTTATCCCCATCCACATACTCCAGCTTCACATGCTCGAACTGGAACACCATGCTCATCTCGTGGGTGTCAAGTCCCGCATACTTCTTTGCCTCCTCAATGGTGACGCCGCTGGTCTCCCCCACGGTCATGAGGTCCGGATGCTTTGCCATGACATTGTCATACATCTCATGGAAAAACTCATGGATTCTGGGTCCATTCTGATAGTGCTCCGCTCCCACATTTCCCTTGCCCGGCTTTCCATCCGGAAGCCCCGGGCGCTTGGAATACATGCTGGCCACATCCAGGCGGAAGCCGTCCGCTCCCTTGTCAACCCAGAAGTTCATGATATCATAAACCTCCTGCCGCACAATAGGATTTTCCCAGTTCAGATCCGGCTGCTTCTTGGAGAACAGGTGGAGATAATACTGATCCGTCTCCGGGCAGTACTCCCAGGCGCTGCCTGAGAAGTGGGAAACCCAGTTGTTTGGCGGATTTCCATTCTTTCCATCTCTCCAGATATAGTAATCCCGATAGGGGTTGTCCTTGCTCTTTCTGCTCTCCACAAACCAGGGATGCTCATCGGAGCTGTGATTCACTACCAGATCCACAATCAGGCGGATGCCTCTCTTGTGCATCTCCCGCTGCATCTCATCAAAATCCTCCATGGTTCCAAACTCATCCATAATATCCCGGTAATCGGAGATATCATACCCGTTGTCATCATTGGGGGACTTGTAGAAGGGAGACAGCCACACAGCGTCCACGCCCAGCTCCTTTAGATAGTCCAGCTTCTCGGTGATGCCCTTTAAATCGCCGATGCCGTCCCCATTGGAATCCTTAAAGCTTCTGGGATAAATCTGATAAATAACCGCTTCTTTCCACCAGCACTTATTCATGATCTTCTTCCTCTCTTTCTGCCTATATCTAGTATAATATAAATTTGCGGCCGCAGCCACATGCTTATGGCCGCGGCCGCTTAAAGTCCCGGAATCTAAGTTATTCAAAACAGCTCCTGTCCGTCTTCCTTTTACTCCTTCACAGCGCCATGAGAGATACCAGCCACGATCTGCTTCTGGAACAGAAGCACCATGATCAGGGTGGGGATGATTACCACGATGGCTGCCGCTGTAATCTGGCCCCAGAAGATCGTGTACTCATCACGCAGGTAGCTGATACGGACAGGCACAGACTGCATGGATTCCGCGATATTCAAGGTACAGGAGAGCAGGTACTCATTCCAGCCGGAGATGAAGGTGATAATCGCGGTGGCAAATACGCCGGGAGCCGCGATGGGGAAGATAATCTTCCACAGAATGCCCCAGTAGGTACAGCCGTCAATCTTGGCGGCCTCCTCCAGGGACAGAGGCACCTGCTTAAAGTGGGTTACCATAATCCACACCGCGCTGGGCAGGGTGATGGTACAGTAGGCCAGGGAAATATTGTAGGTGTTCAGCCAATCCAAGTCATAGAACATGTTGAAAATCGGTCCAATCACGATCATCTGCGGGAACATGGAGATGGAAAGGATCAGGCCCATCAGCAGGCTCTTGCCTTTAAAGCGGAAGCGGGCGATGATGAAGGCCGACATGGATGCCACCAGCACGACGTAGATGGTGGTGCTGCCTGCGATAATGAAGCTGTTCTTCACCGCTGTCAAAATGTGCTTATCAAAAATGACGGTAATGTAGTTTTCAAGGGTCGGATTGTTGGCAATGATATTGTAAGCGCCGTCGCCGTGAATCTCAACCTCCGGCTTAAAGGAGGTAATCAGGATCCACAAAAACGGGAACACGGAGATGAACAAAAATCCAACAATAAAGCACCAGCAAACGATCTGAAACCCTTTTGACTGATTTTTAGACATATTCTCCCCCTCCTTTAATCATTGCTGATCAGTTCCGCGCCCAGAACCTTGACGTATATAGTTGCGATCAAAGCCACGCAGACAAACATGCCTACCACGACCGTAGAACCATATCCATAGTTATTCTGGCCGAAGATCAGCTTGTACGCGTAAACGGAAAGTGTTTCGGTTCCGTTTCCGGGGCCGCCGCCTGTCAATACGGAAATCAAATCGTATACACGGAAGGCATCCAGGGTTCTGAACAGCAGGGCTACCAGAATACTGGGCTTCATGAGCGGCAGGGTGATTGCAGTAAATGTCTTCACCGGCGAAGCGCCGTCGATGGCGGCACTCTCATACAGACCGGGATCGATGGTCTGCAGGCCGGCCATGAGAAGCAGCGCCATGTAGGGCGTGGTCTTCCAGATATCTGCCAGGATCGCAGATGCCATAGCGCCCTGTGCAGTCAGAAGCATATCTGCCTGGCCTCCGATAATTCCCACTACAGAAAAGATCTTTGACACAATACCATAGCTTCCATCATACAGATAGCTCCAAATCAAAGCGGATACGGCTGTGGGGATGGCCCAGGGAATCAGCGCAATGGTGCGGACCAAGCCGATGCCGCGCATGGCCTTGGACATGATCAGCGCCAGGCCCATGCCCAGAACAAACTCAATGGCCACGGATGCCACGGTAAAGATAATCGTGTGGATCAGGGCTGCCCCGAACCGCTCATCCGCAAACAGCTGCTGGTAGTTGGCTCCTCCGATAAAGTTGCTCTGCACCACGCAGCCTGCCAGGTCTGTGAGGATTGTAGCCATGTTTTCTTTGTTATAGAACTGAACATCCGGATATTTGTCATAGATCGCTGTGCTCTGCGCTGTGATCTCCTCGATAAAGGCGACAACCTCCTCCCGCTCTGCGCTTGTCATATCACGGGTTTCCGTCTCACCCTCATACTTGGCAGCCATCTCTGTTACCCGCTCCTGAATCGCGGCAAAGGCCTGCTGGTCCTCCTCCTCCACCAGCGTGATATCTGCGCTGATAAAGTAGTTGACATATTCGCAGTCCTCCACAAACAGCGTTGTGTTCAGCTTTTCGCTCATATAGAAGCTGTTGTAGCGCTGATCGTTGGTCCGGTAATCAAAGAAGGTATACATAATAGAGGTAACCACCGGATAGATTGAGAATACCGCCATAAAGCACAGCAGCGGTATAATAAATACAAACTGCTTAAAGCTCATCCTTTTGATCATAGCTTCCCCTCCTTGCGGGTTTTTGCATAAAGAAAGGCGGTCTCCCGAAACACTGGCTCTGCCCTGCGGTCTTGTACTCCCGCCGATTCCGCCACAGTTTCAGGACACCGTCTTCCGTCAGCTTGTGCTGTGCATCCGGGCGGCCCCCAGGTCCGCCCGGAACCTATTCACTTATTACTTGTACTCCTCCAAGAGGCTTGTAACCTCGCTTACCGTGGCGGCAAGGTCGCCCTCGTTGGACAGATACTTGTGGATGCTGATCTGGAGTGCGTCGGTCAGCTCGCTGTACTTGCTGGAGCTGGGTCTCGGGATGGTATTCTCAAGAGCCTTCACAAATCCAGGCTTGGACAGCAGCTCGTTTCCAGCCAGAATCTCTTCATTGTCAACAACTGCATTGTATCCGGGAACATAGCCGCCGGTGCTGCAGAAGGGAATCTGTCCGTCGGTTGCCGCGAACTTAAGGAATTCCCAAGCAGCCTCCTTGTTCTCGCTGTAGCTGTTCAGAGCCAGCAGCCAGCCGCCGATGCAGGATCCGCCAGGAAGGGGAGCGATGTCAACCTGGTCCTTGGAAACCGTGGTCTCGTCGGTCAGAACGCCCCAGGTTCCCGGCCAGCCTCTGGAGAATACGGTCTCGCCGTTGGCCAGCGCGTTGTTGCAGTCAGCCTCTCTGTACACCAGAATATCCTGCGGAGTATAGTCAGCATCGGTTGCGGTCTTGAACAGCTCCAAGCCGTGCTCGATATCTGTAAAGTTGCTTGTCCACTCATTTACATTGCAGATAAGTC
>CALWMT010000068.1 GCA_944382045.1 uncultured Enterocloster sp.
GGAGATATCTCTATGCGCCAGAAGCGCAAGGATGAAATCACTCCGGAGGAGATCCGCGAATATAAGATCACGGGATGTCCCTCCGTGGGCGCCTGTACCTTCCTGGGCACAGCCTCCACCATGCAGTGCATGGCAGAGGCCCTGGGCATGGCCCTTCCGGGGAGCGCCCTGGTGCCTGCGACGATGCGGGATATTTTGGAGTACGCAAGGCTTGCGGGCCGTAAGATTATGGAGCTGGCGGAAAGGGGAATTACGCCCTCTCAGATTGTCACGCCGGCCTCTATGCGCAATGCGATCATTGTACACAGTGCCATCGGCGGCTCCACCAATGCGGCGATCCATCTTCCGGCGATTGCCAGGGAGGCTGGCTTTGAGCTTCCGATCGAGTGGTTTGATGAGATCAATCACAAGATCCCGCACCTGTGCAATGTGAATCCCAGCGGCCAGCATCTGACGGAAAGCTTCTGGTTTGCGGGCGGTGTTCCCATGGTTCAGCTGATGCTGCGGGAATACCTGGATCTGGATGTGATGACGGTGACGGGAAAGACGCTGGGGGAGAACTTGGAGATCATACAGAAGGACGGATTCTTTGGCCGCAATGAGCGGTATCTTCACAATTATGGCCTGAAGCGGGAGGATGTGATCTTCCCCGTGGAGAAGGTGAAGGAGAATGGCTCTGTGGCTGTCTTAAAGGGCAATCTGGCGCCGGAGGGGGCAGTGATCAAGTATTCTGCCTGCGCGCCGGAGATGCGCAGCCACAAGGGACCGGCCCGGGTCTATGACAGCGAGGAGGCAGCTCATGACGATGTGGTCAATAAGCGGGTGAAGCCGGGCGACATTCTGGTTATCCGCTATGAGGGACCCAGAGGAAGCGGGATGCCGGAGATGCTTATGACTACGGAGGCCATTGTCTGTGACGAGGATCTGAACGGGCATGTCTCCCTTGTGACGGACGGCAGATTTTCAGGGGCCACCAGGGGGGCGGCGATCGGCCATGTGTCCCCGGAGGCTGCCAGGGGCGGCCCGCTGGCTTTTGTCAAAACCGGTGATATCATCGCGTATGACGTGGAGAAGAGAAGCCTCGATGTGGTAGGAATTGACGGAAAGGAGGTCTCTCCTGAGGAGGTGGAGGCTGTGTTTGCCAAGCGGCGGGCGGAAGGGTACAGGCCCCAGCCCAAGCGCAAGGGACTTTATGGGCGTTACACCAGCCATGCACTTTCTGCGATGGAGGGAGCGGGATATTAATTATGAAGGCAGAATATATTACGCCGGCAGTTACGCCCTTTACGGAGGAGGGAAAGCCGGATTGGGAGAGCTTAAAGGCGCTCTATGAGCATCTGATTTCCGGGGGAGTGAGCGGAATCCTTGTGCTGGGAAGCATCGGAGAGTTTTTTGCTGTTCCCATGGAGGAGAAGCGGGAGATCATCCGGTTTGCTGCGGAGCAGATCAAGGGCCGCGTGAAGTTTTTTGCTGGCACAGGCAGCATGATTCCCGGGGAGACTGCGGAGCTGTCCCGCTTTGCCCTGGAGGCAGGAGCGGACGGCGTGGTGGTGATTTCACCCTATTATTTTACGCTGACCCAGGACAGCATCTATGATTTTTATGCGGACCTGGCGGAGAAGGTTTCCGGAGATATCTACATCTACAATTTTCCTGACCGGACCGGCTATAATATATCGGCAGAGACCATGGGACGGCTGGCGGAAAAGTACCCGAATATCGTGGGCTGCAAGGATACTATGTCCGGCATGGACCACACCCGGGAGATCATCAAGCGCATAAAGCCGGTGCGCCCGGACTTTAAGGTATATTCGGGCTTTGACGATAATTTTGGCTATAATGTGATGTCCGGCGGCGACGGATGCATCGGCGGTCTCTCCAATGTGCTTCCCGGCTTCTTTAAGGAGTGGATGGATGCCTTTGAACGGGAGGATGCGGCGGCTCTTTCCGCCAAGCAGCAGGAGATCAACAGGCTCATGGATATCTACAGCGTGGGAACGCCCTTTGTGCCCTACATCAAGGCGGCGATGAAGGCGCTGGGGATTATCCGGTGCGCAAGGGCCTCCTTCCCCCTTCCGTCTGCGGATGAGAGGGATGTGGAGAGGCTTCTGGAGATCTCGAAGGGCTATGTGCGCTGATACGGACTATATACGCAGCTCGCGGGATGCACGGCATCCTGTAGAACATACAAACCATTAAGGAGGGAGTTATGAAGTATTTTGTTTCAGCAAGTGCAGGACGGGGAGGAGACGGCTCCAAGGAGCGGCCCTTCCAGACGATCACCGAGGCGGCAAAGCTTGCCGTGGCCGGTGATGAAGTGATTGTGGCTCCGGGCGTGTACAGAGAGTATGTAAATCCTGTGAACGCAGGAACCAAGGAGGCTCCGATTGTTTACCGCTCAGAGGTGATGCGGGGTGCAGTGATCACCGGTGCAGAGGAAGTAAAGAACTGGAAGCCTTATGAGGGAGACGTATGGACAGCGCGGATCTCCAATGGGATTTTCGGAGCGTACAATCCCTATACCACGCTGGTTTCCGGCGACTGGTACAACTCTACCATCAAGCCGGTTCACACTGGCGAGGTGTATCTGAACGGGAAGGCCATGTATGAGGAGGTTGTGATGGAGAAGGTGCTCCATCCGGAGAAGAATTATTCCTCATGGGATCCCGACGGCACACTGTATACCTGGTACACGGAGCAGGATGGGGATGACACGATCATCTATGCGAATTTCCAGGGCGCAGATCCCAACAAGGAGAATGTGGAGATCAATGTGCGCAGGAACTGCTTCTATCCTGACAAGACAGGCGTGAACTATATTACGCTTTCCGGCTTTGTGGTAAAGCAGGCAGCCACCCAGTGGGCGCCGCCTACGGCTTACCAGGAGGGAATGATCGGCCCGCATTGGTCCAAGGGATGGATCATCGAGGACTGCGAGGTGTCTGATTCCCGCTGCTCCGGTATTTCTCTCGGAAAGTATCTGCAGCCCAACAATGAGAACAAGTGGACCACCGGTTATCTGAAGGACGGAACCCAGACCGAGCGTGACGCCATCTGCCAGGCTCAGCTGGAGGGATGGACCAAGGAGAATATCGGCTCCCACATTGTGCGCCGCTGCGATATCCATGACTGCGGACAGACCGGAATCGTGGGACATCTGGGCGGAGTGTTCTCCATCATCGAGGACAACCATATTCATCACATCAACAATAAGCAGGATCTGGCCGGCGCGGAGATCGGCGGCATCAAGATGCATGCGGCCATCGACGTGATTTACCGCCGCAACCACATCCACCACTGCACCAGAGGCCTCTGGCTCGACTGGCAGGCACAGGGCACCCGTGTGACCCAGAACCTCTTCCATGACAATGAGCCGCCCAAGGGCACCAAGATCGGCGAGCGTCTGGCGCTGGGCGAGGACATCTTTGTGGAGGTTTCCCATGGGCCCACGCTGATTGACAACAATATTTTCCTGTCCTACCACAGCATCCGGCTGAGCACCCAGGGCGTGGCCATGGTGCACAATCTGATCGCGGGATCCTTTACCTGGGTAGGCGGAGGAACGGATAACGGAGGACACAGATTCCCCACAACCCGCTATACGCCCTACCATGTGCCTCATAGAACAGAGGTTGCAGGCTTCATGAGCATTCTTCACGGAGATGACAGGTTCTACAACAATGTTTTCGTGAAGCGCCCGGACCGCCAGGATCTGATTGATTTTGGAAAGACCAGCGAGGATCCCAGAATGTACGAAACGATCTGCGGAACCAAGCCCTTTGACGGATATCCGGATCCGGAGACATATTTTGCACAGTTCTCCAAGATGACGACCCAGGACCGCAGCTACAGGGATCTGTACTATGATCATCTTCCTGTATATACGGGCGGAAATGTATTCTTCAACGGTGCAAAGCCCTGCGATACAGAGAAGAACTTCGTGGAGGATACGGAGCATGAGGTGAAGCTGGAGCTGAGAGAGCAGGATGGCCGCTATTATGTGGACACAAATCTCTGCGAGTATCTGCCCGCCATGGAGACGCCCTTTGTATCCACGGAGCTTTTG
Source organism: uncultured Enterocloster sp. (assembly GCA_944382045.1). GTDB lineage: Bacteria > Bacillota > Clostridia > Lachnospirales > Lachnospiraceae > Enterocloster. The sequence goes on from CALWMT010000068.1 coordinate 4,067, forward strand.
GGAGAGGCATTCGAGCCGGAGCAGAGGTTTGAGAATCCGGATGGGACGCCGATCTTCTTCGACAGGGATTATTTTGGAGCACCCAGAGGAATCCATCCGGTGCCCGGACCCTTTGAGAAGAAGGGTGAGGAGCCTGTTTATTGATAGGAAAAATGCTTTGCTCTGACAGCGCCGTAAGCGGCGGCTGAGGATGCTAAAAAAGCCAGTCCTGCGGCTTTATCGGCCGCAGAGGCTGGCTTTTTTGGCGCGCCCGGCGGGCGCACGCTCTAGCGGAAGGCTCAGGAGGCCTGGCTGCTCCTGCTTTCGATCCGCGAGTAAAAAATCACGCCGCCGAGAATCACAGCTCCGCCGATTACCTGCAGGGGCCGGGGGATCTCGTGAAAGAGAAATGCGGCGAATACAGCCGCCACAACAGGCTCACACAGCTTGGAGGCGGATACAAAGGTGGGTGACAGGAATTTTAGGCACCAGCTGAATATGCTGTGTCCCAGGATGGTGGAAAAGATGGCAAGCAGCAGGCCTACCACAATTCCGCTCATCCCGTATCCGGTCAGGGGACAGCCCTGGGCCAGGGTTATGAGAAGCAGCGTGATGGCGGAGGCAATATATACCAGGTAGGTATATATGGTGGTGGAGGTGCTGGTCCGGGCAATCCGTCCAATCAGGGTGTAGACAGCAGTGGCCCATGCGGCAAGCAGGGCAAGGATGTCCCCGTACAGATGGGAGCCGCCGCCTGATGAGTCGGAAAAGGCAATTATGATGCTGCCGGCCACGGTGACGGCGATGGCAAGGCAGGCCTTTCCGGTCAGCCTCCCTTTCAGGAAAAAGCACCACCCCAGAGCGACCCAGATTACCTCCGTGCAGACAATGGTCGTGGAGCTGGCCACAGAGGTGTGCCGCAGGGACTCAAACCAGATGGCAAGATGCAGCGCGAGAAATACCCCGCTGACTGCGCACAGCAGAAGCGTGGTGCGGTCTGTATGTGCAAGCTCCGTCCGGCGCTTTTTCGAAAGGAATACTGCCGGTGACATGAGAAGCACGGTCCACAGCAGGCGGTAGGCCGCAGTGACGGCCGAGGGCGCCTGGGAATATTTTACTAAAATAGATGACAAGGAAATCCCGATGATTCCGACCGCAATCAGAATCATCGGGTGTTTTTCGAAATAGCTCATACGTCAGTCAGAATTCCCCTTTATTCTCTATATCCATTGGGATTCATGGACTGCCATCTCCAGGAGTCGGCGCACATCTCGTCAATTCCCTTCTCAGCCACCCAGCCAAGCTCTGCCTTGGCCTTGGCGCAGTCCGCGTAGCAGGTGGCGATATCTCCATCCCGGCGGGGCTTGATCTCGTACCTTAAGGTTTTGCCGCAGGCCTTCTCGTAGGCGCGGAGCACCTCAAGCACGCTGTAGCCATTGCCTGTTCCCAGATTGTAGACGCTCACGCCCTCCTTGGCCTCCAGCTTCTTGAGGGCCTTCACATGTCCCTTGGCCAGATCTACCACATGGATATAATCTCGGACGCCGGTTCCGTCGGGAGTGTCGTAATCATTTCCAAATACATTCAGATGATCCAGCTTGCCCACCGCTACCTGGGCGATGTAGGGAACCAGGTTGTTGGGGATGCCCTTGGGATCCTCGCCGATCAGGCCGCTCTCATGGGCGCCGATGGGGTTGAAGTAGCGAAGCAGGATCACGTTCCACTCCGGATCTGCCGTGTGCAGGTCTGTGAGGATCTGCTCCAGCATGCCCTTGGTCCGTCCATAGGGATTGGTGATCTCGCCCTTGGGGCAGCTCTCCGTGATGGGAATCTCCGCCGGATCGCCGTAGACCGTGGCGGAGGAGCTGAATACGATGTTCTTTACGCCGTGATTCCTCATCTCGTCACAGAGAATCAGGGTTCCCGTCAGGTTGTTGTGATAATATTCCAGGGGCTTATGTACAGACTCGCCCACAGCCTTTAATCCGGCAAAATGAATGACGGACTCGATTTTTTCCTGGTCAAAAATTCTCTTAACCCCCTCCCGATCCAGCAGGTCGGTCTGATAGAAGACAACCTTCTTTCCTGTGATCTGCTCCACACGCTCCAGGGCCTTCTCACTGGAATTGTAGAGGTTGTCCACAACTACCACCTCATAGCCCGCGTTCAACAGCTCCACGCAGGTGTGGCTTCCGATGTACCCGGCTCCGCCGGTCACTAAAACTGCCATAGCTTCTCCTCCTTTTAATCGCCGGCACCGCCTGCAGGCAGTGCGCACATAGATGCGTGGGAGGCCGCAGCAGCCTCCCCGCTCTTATAGATTAGTATATACGCAGATGGGGAAGAAAACAATGCACTATTTTTCAATGAATTTATAATATTTTTTGCGGCCATGCAGGACGGCCGGGCGGCAGGGGATTTTGCGGCCGGGCGGACAGGGGATTTTCATGAAAAAAGAACAAATGTTCGAGAGAGTACTTGCAATCGTCCTGTATATGTGGTATGCTATCGATAACGAACATATGTTCGAGCATATAGATTGGACGTGACATTATGCTGATACAGGAGAATCTATCCATACAGGAAAAGCTTGCCATACTCACGGACGCAGCTAAGTACGACGTGTCCTGTACCTCCAGCGGGGCGGGGCGCAGGGGCCGTGCAGGAAGCTTGGGGAACGCGGCTCAGGCTGGCATCTGCCACAGCTTTTCTGCGGATGGACGGTGCATCTCGCTGCTCAAGCTTCTTCTCACCAACCAGTGCATCTATGATTGCAAGTATTGTGTCAGCCGCTGCTCCAATGATCTGCCGCGGACTGCCTTCACGCCGGATGAGGTGTGCGCTCTGACGATGGAGTTTTACCGAAGGAATTATATCGAGGGCCTTTTCTTGAGCTCTGGCATTCTTTACAGCGCGGATCACACCATGGAACTTCTCTTCGAGACGATCCGCAAGCTTCGGGTGGAGAATCGGTTTAATGGCTATATTCATGTGAAGGCGATTCCAGGAGCATCCCCCGAGCTGGTAGAGCGGCTGGGATTTCTTGCGGATCGGATGAGCATCAATTTGGAGCTTCCCACAGCGGACGGGCTCTCCCGGCTGGCTCCTGGGAAGACCAGGGAGAAGATACTTAAGCCCATGCGCCAGCTGCAGCAGGGCATCAGCCGCTCCAGCCGTCTCCTGGGATACGACCGGGGGTATAAGAATACCTTTCCCACAGAGCGGGCGGGCTTTGCGGGAGGCGCATCCCTGATACGGACTGCGCTGGCAGAGGAAGGGGGAGCCAGCCGGGGAAGGCTGGGGGAGTCGGCAGGGAAGGCCAGCTCTCTGGTCCTGCCGGACTCTGCCTATGAGAGGCATCCCTTCGTGCCTGCAGGGCAGAGCACTCAGATGATCGTGGGCGCATCTGGTGAGAATGATTTTCAGCTGCTGTCCGTCACCCAGGCCTTATATGAGAGCTTTGGGCTCAAGCGGGTGTTTTACTCCGCCTATGTACCGGTGAACGAGGATCCGGCTCTTCCAGCTCTGCAGGAGGGCCCGCCTCTTCTGCGGGAGCACCGCCTCTATCAGGCGGACTGGCTGCTGCGCTTCTATGGCTTTCGGGCAGAGGAGCTTCTCTCAGAGAAGCGGCCGAATTTCAATCTTCTTCTGGATCCCAAGTGCGGCTGGGCTCTGGAGCATATGGAGGGATTTCCCGTGGAGGTGAGCCGCGCGCCCTATGAGCGGCTTCTGCGGGTGCCGGGGATTGGCATCAAGTCTGCAAGAAGGATTGTGGCAGCCAGGCGGCAGGGAGCGCTGACCTTTGAGTCTTTAAGGAGGATGGGGGTGGTTCTTAAGCGTGCCAGGTACTTTATTACCTGTCAGGGACGTATGGAGCAGGGAATCCGTCTGGATGCAGACTATATTGCCAGAGCCCTCTCGGGGGATGGACGGCGGGAAGCGCGGGAGATTGCCTACAGGGCAGATTTCCGCCAGCTGTCTCTGTTTGATGACTTTCATCTGGATTAGCGATTCAGGATCAGGAAAGGAAGGAGCAGAGATAGGAGCTGGAATTGTGTTTTTGGAGGAAAAGACGATGACGGTATATGTATGCGGACCGGAGCTTGAGAGTATTTTGTGCGGGATCTGCGATGCCTTAATGAGCGGAAGGGACCATGGGAGCGTGCGCCTGGAGATACGGGGAACGAATCAGGATAGGGAGCTTTTTTCCGAGTACGTGGATGTGGAGGAGTCTCAGGAAAAGGCGGGAAGGGTGCTGAAGGCTATGGAGAAGAGGCTGTCCTGGGACAGCCTTCGGAGAGTTTACGCTGCGGCCCTAAGCTGCGAGCCGGGGAGGGCAGACGCGATCTGCCGCTTCTTGACAGAGGCCTTTCGGATGGGACGGGCGGCGGCAGACCGGCTTCAGGACGGGGCGGTCTATGAGGTGTTTCGGCTTTCCCGCCGAGTGTACAATGAGAGCTGCCGCCTGACGGAGTTTATCCGCTTTTCCCAGGTGCCGGGGAATGTGCTGGTAAGCCGGATTGGCCCGGAGAATGATGTGCTTCCTCTGGTTTCTCCTCACTTCGCAGACCGTATGCCGGGGGAGAGCTGGATTATCTATGATGAGAACCGCAGGAAGGCCTCGGTTCATCCGGCAGGAGGGGACTGGCTTATCCTGCATCAGGAGCTGACTGGGGGAGAGAACCGGGAAAGCGGGGCATTTCCCTGGAGTGCCTGCCTGCAGGCGCAGGGAGACGAGGCTGCCTATCAGCGGCTTTGGAGGACTTTCTTTGATGCAGCAGCGATTGAGGCGAGAAGAAATCCGGCATGCCAGAGGACCCATCTGCCGCTTAAGTACCGACGGTATATGACGGAGTTTCAGGACTGACACTTGCCTTTTTTCTGGTTTTCCTGTATAGTAAGGATATCCGATGAAATTCCCCCTGGGCAGCCCCAGGGGATTCTAAAAGAGCGCAGGCCCTTCTGCGGTCTCTCTTTCATCCGACAGCCGCGTATCTGCGGCGATGTTCCTAAATTATAATTGTTTTGCGCTGAACCGATGGGGTTCAATACAAAAGGAAAGGGGCGTGATCTATGTTTGCGCAGGTTTACAGCGGAGGCATACAGGGTGTTGACGGCTATATTGTTTCTGTGGAGGCTGATGTGTCGGACGGACTTCCGTTTTTTAATATTTCAGGCCAGCTGTCCACAGAGGTCAGAGAGTCGCAGAACCGGGTGCGCACGGCTCTCAAGAACGCGGGCTTCCGCCTCCCGGCAAAGAAAATCACGGTAAATCTCTCTCCGGCGGGCATCCGGAAGGGGGGAACAGCCTTTGATCTGGCTATCGCAGCGGCTGTGCTGGGAGCCTTTGGCCTTCTGAATATGGAGGGATTAAAGGACAGCATAGTTCTGGGGGAGCTGGGGCTGGATGGCAGTGTGAAGCCTGTAAATGGCATTCTGTCATTGGTGATGGCGGCCAGGGAATATGGCCTTTCCCGCTGCTTTCTGCCCGAGGAGGGCTGCGGGGAGGGGAGTGTGATTGAGGGAATGGAGATTGTGGGTGTCTCCTCTGTTGGACAGCTGGCAGGGCTGCTGGAAAGCCCCGCAGATATTCCCTTCTTTGAGGCAGCACCGGCGGCAGGAGATCAGGAGGCATATCCTGTGGATTACCAGGAGCTCAATGGACAGGAGGTGCTGAAGCGGGCCGCGGAGGTGGCTGCCGCAGGGATGCACGGCCTGCTTATAAGCGGGAGAGCGGGAACGGGAAAGACCATGGCGGCTAAGCGGCTTCCCACGATTCTGCCAGGGCTGACGCGGGAGGAGGACATTGCCATATCCAAGGTATACAGCGTATGCGGCCTGCTTCCTCCGGGCAGACCGCTCCTCTCAAGGCGGCCATTCCGCAGCCCGCACCATACCATCACGCCTCATGGACTCATAGGCGGGGGAAGCGTGCCAAGGCCTGGGGAGCTGTCCCTGGCCTCCGGGGGCGTCCTGTTTTTGGACGAGCTTCCGCTATTTGGAAAGGCGTCTCTGGAGGCCCTGCGCCAGCCGCTGGAGGAGGGAAGGGTGACGATTACCCGGGCATCCGGGACCTATGAGCTCCCTGCGGATTTTATGATTGCGGCGGCTATGAATCCCTGTCCCTGCGGCTTTTATCCGGACAGGAGCCGGTGCAGCTGCTCGGAGGCGGACATACGCACATACCTCTCCCGCTTGTCCAGGCC
>CALWMT010000069.1 GCA_944382045.1 uncultured Enterocloster sp.
CGCCATAGACGGGGATGGACAGATGAATTTTACCTCCTCCTCGGATTCGGCAAAGACCCGCTTCCTCCTAAATTTCTATGGCCTGTCAAGCTCCGATCAGCTGGATGACGCCAAGGGACGGTATCCCAGTGACATCACGGCCTATGAGGCATTTGAATATAAGAAGGAAGAGTACGAGCTGGATCAGATGAAGGACGAGAAGGGCAACGCCATGATTCTTCCTGACGATGTGGCCTTGGATATGATCAATATTATCTATACCATGAATCTGACCCGCTATCGGAAATACGTGACCACCACTGTGGCCTCCAACATCAGCGAGGAGACCATGATGGAGATCAATGAGAACGCGGCAGATCTAAAGGGAGTGGCGGTGGCCCAGACCTACATCCGCAGGTATGCGGACAGTACCTATTTTGCCCCCATCATCGGATATACGGGCAGCGTCCAGGAGGATCAGCTGGATGAGCTGAATGAGGAGTGGAGGTCCACAGCGGAGGGACGTGCGGCGGGGCCCGATGAGGACAAATATGATCTCAACGATGTGGTGGGCCGCTCAGGCATTGAACAGTCCATGGAGCTGGAGCTCCAGGGGGACAAGGGCTTTTCCCGAATGTATGTGGATAATATGGGACGCCCCCGGGAAATTATTGAAAATGAGGAGGCTCAGGCGGGAAATGATGTATACCTGACCATTGACCGGGATCTCCAGGTGGCCATTTATCACCTGATTGAGCAGCAGCTGGCCGGCATCCTGGTGAAGAACCTGGTGAATGAGGATGTAGACAAAACACAGATCACAGACTCCTCCAAGGTCCCGATTCCTGTGAAGGACGTGTATTATCAGCTCATCAACAACAATGTGCTGTCTCTGTCCCATATGGCGGGGGAGGAGGCATCGGCCATCGAGCAGGAGATATATTCCATCTATCTGTCAGCAAGGGAGCGGATTTTGGGCTCCCTGAAAAATGAGCTTTTGAGCCCTCACGCCAGCACGCTGAATGAGCTGACCCCTGACATGTATTCCTACATGAATTACATTTATACCTACCTGTCAGATTCCAGCGTGGGGATCATACAGAGGGATAAGATTGATCAGAGCTCCGAGGTGTTTGAGACCTGGAGGGACGGAAACCTAAGCCTTCGGGACTATATCCTGAGCGGCATTGCCTCAGGCTGGGTGGATACCACCAGTCTGGGGACGGAGGCCAATTACTCAGGAGCAGATGAGATATTTGCCCAGCTGACGGACTATATTATAGGCAGCCTGGAGGAGGACAGCCAGTTTACAAAGCTTATGTTCCGCTATCTGGTGAACAATGGACAGATCACAGGACGGCAGCTTTGTCTGGCACTGTTTGCCCAGGGCGTGCTGGAGGATGATCCCCAGTCCATCGCCCAGCTGCAGGCGGGAGACGAGAACACCGCCTTTGCATTTATCCGGCAGAAGATTTCCAATATTGAGATCACTCCCGCCCAGCTGGCCCTGGATCCCTGTACAGCCGGCTGCGTGGTGACAGATGTAAATACAGGCGAGGTGCTGGCTCTGGTAACCTATCCCAGCTATGACAACAATGAGATGTCCGGCAAGGTTGATCCGGACTATTATGCAAAGCTCCAGAGCGATCTGTCGCGCCCCCTGTACAATAACGCCACCCAGGCGCGAAAGGCACCTGGCTCTACCTTTAAGCCTCTGATTGCTGTTGCGGCCTTGAGCGAGGGAGTGATCACACTGGATGAGACCATCAACTGTACCCGCTGGTACGAGGAGACGGATATCCCCATCCGCTGTACAGGCTACCACGGGGAGCAGACGGTGATCGAGGGAATCCAGAATTCCTGCAACTACGTGTTTGCGGAGCTGGCACATCGGCTCTGTATGGACGAGGAGGGAAATTATTCACCGGAGAAGGGACTGGCCACAATTCGAAAGTATGCCACTATGTTCGGCCTCTCAGAGACCTCGGGGGTGGAGCTTCCGGAAAATGATCCGCAGATCTCAGACACGGACCCGGAGCGCTCTGCCATGGGACAGGGCACTCATAATTACGCCAATGTGCAGCTGGCCAGATATGTGTCGGCCATTGCCAATCGGGGAACCCTCTTCAAGCTGAGCCTTCTGGACAAGCTGACCGATTCCAACGGCGGACTTCTGGCGGACTACACGCCGGAGACAGAAGCCCACATCGAGGTGGCAGATTCCACCTGGGATGCGGTTCAGGAGGGTATGCGCCGGGTGATCACTGTGACCTCGGCCAGCATCTATTCCGATCTGCCGGTGGAGGTGGCCGGAAAGACGGGAACCAGCCAGGAGGACAGGACAAGGGCGAATCACGGCTTCTTCATCTCCTGTGCACCCTATGCAAACCCGGAGATCGCCGTGACAGTGAATATACCTTATGGATACGCGGGAACCAACGCGGCAACTCTTGGAAAAAATGTATACGAATACTATTATGGATATACGACTCTGGAGGAAATTCTTGGTTCAGGCGCCTCCAGCGTATCAAATGTGACGATCAATGACTAAGGCGGTCGAAGGCGCGGCCGCCGCATAAAGGAGACGAGATCAATGCGCAGTGCGGTGGTAATTAAGAGCAGCAGGGCCGGGATGACAGTCATCCTGGATCCCCAGATCCCCTTTGAGGAGCTGCTCGCGGCTGTGGGAAAGAAATTTCGGGAAAGCGCCCGCTTCTGGGGATCGGCCCAGATGACACTGACGCTGGAGGGAAGGGAATTGACCCCGGCTGAGGAGCTGGCAATTGTGGATGCAATCACGAGAAATTCGCAGATCGAGGTGCTCTGCCTTTTAGACACGAATGCGGAGCGCATTGAGCGCTGTGAAAAAGCACTGAATGATAAGCTCATGGAGCTGAATTCCCAGACCGGCCAGTTTTACCGAGGAAATCTCCGCCGAGGGGATGCGCTGGAATCGGAGGCAAGCATTGTGGTGATCGGGGATGTGGAGCACGGTGCCAAGGTGACAGCCAAGGGCAATATTATCGTGCTGGGCGCCCTAAAGGGAACGGCCAATGCAGGAGCTGCCGGAAATCAGGAGGCCGTGGTGGTTGCCTTCGAGATGGCGCCCCTGCAGATACGCATCGGCGAGCATACAAGCCGCTTCAATGAGAAGAATAAGAGGCTGGGCCGGGGGCCGATGATCGCCTCCGCTGGTCCGGAGGGAGTCGAAATCCGGCCGATAAAGAAAACATTCCTAAACAATATGTTAAATTTTTCTTGATGCTAAAAAAATACTGGTAAATTACAAAAATTTAATGTACAATGGGAGGGTAAAGTAATTTTCAGGAGGTTGCTATGAGTGAGGTCATTGTGATTACTTCTGGAAAAGGCGGGGTAGGGAAGACCACCACCTCTGCGAATGTAGGTACAGGACTTGCCATTCTGGGCAAGCGGGCCGTGCTGATAGATACGGATATCGGCCTGCGCAACCTGGACGTGGTCATGGGACTGGAGAACCGCATTGTCTACAACCTGGTAGACGTGGTGGAAGGAAGCTGCCGTATGAAGCAGGCCCTGATAAGAGACAAAAGATACCCGAATCTTTACCTTCTGCCCTCGGCGCAGACCCGGGACAAGTCCTCGGTGAGCCCGGAGCAGATGATTAAGCTGGTAGATGACCTGCGGGACGAGTTTGACTACATACTGCTTGACTGCCCGGCAGGCATCGAACAGGGATTTTACAATGCAATAGCTGGAGCGGACCGGGCTCTGGTGGTGACTACCCCTGAGGTATCAGCCATCCGGGACGCGGACCGCATCATCGGACTTCTGGAGCATGCAGGGATCGGCGGGATTGATTTGATTGTCAACCGCATCCGCGGTGACATGGTCCGGCGGGGAGATATGATGTCCCTGAGCGATGTGATGGACATTCTCGCAGTGAATATTTTGGGGGCCATACCGGATGACGAGAATATCGTCATCTCCACAAACCAGGGGGAGCCTCTGGTGGGTCTGGGATCCCCTGCCGGCGAGGCGTATCTTTCTATCTGCCGCAGGCTCATGGGGGAGAATGTGCCTCTCGCAGATCCGGGACAGGCACCTGACCTTTTTGCCAGGCTTCGGCGGGCCTTTAAGCGGGCTTAAGGAGGCGGTCATGGTGCGATGGAACAGAGGCCCCCGGGGTTCCTCCGGAGAGCTGGCCAAGAGGCGTCTGAAGGTCCTCTTGCTGTCAGACAAGGCGGGATGCTCCCCTGAGATGATTTTGATGATAAAGGATGATATGATACACGCCATCTCAAAATACATGGAGATAGAAAAGGATCGTGTTCAGCTGTTGATGGATACGGGGACGGATGCCCTGTCAGAGGGCGCCCGGCAGAGAGTGGGTGTGCTGCACGCCAATATACCCATCCGTTCCATTTCAAACAAGGGGCTTTTTTAATGTTTTTAGACTACGATTTCAGACATTTCAATTTTCGGCTTGTTTTATATATGATTGCGCTGAATGCTATCGGCATTCTGGTTATCCGGAGTGCCACCAACCTGGACGAGGGGGCGGTTGCCCGCCAGATGATGGGGGTTATGGTCGGCCTTTCATTGGCTGTCGGTCTGTCCCTCATCGACTACCACAGGATTTTGAACCTTGCACCGGCTGTTTATGCCGCCTGCATCATAATTTTGGCAGCGGTTCTCGTCTGGGGAAGGGCAGTCAACAACGCGAGAAGGTGGATTGAGGTGCCGGTAATCGGTCAGATTCAGCCTTCAGAATTTGTGAAGATCGGCTTGATTGTTACCTTTTCCTGGTATTTCATGAAATACCAGGAAAAGATCAATCAGATATCCACAGTAGCTGTGGCGGCCGCAATCTTTGCGGTTCCGGCGTTTCTTATTTTGGAGCAGCCCAATCTGTCCACCGTTTTGGTGATCACGGTTATGGTGCTGGGCATTGTCTTTGCCAGCGGGATCAGCTACAAGTGGGTGGGAGGAACCATCGCCGTGGTTGTTCCCATGGCTGCGGCCTTTGTCTACCTGCTGCTGCACGGCATGATCCCCTTTATCAGGGAGTACCAGGCCGGGCGCATCCTTGCCTGGTTTTATCCGGAGCGCTATGGGGAGCTGCGCTATCAGCAGGACAACTCCATCATCGCCATTGGCTCCGGAGGCCTTACCGGCAAAGGGCTTTTTAATACTACGATAGCATCTGTTAAAAACGGGAACTTTCTCTCAGAGGAGCAGACAGACTTTATTTTCGCCGTCATCGGCGAGGAGCTGGGATTTCGGGGCTGCGTGATTGTGATTGTCCTGTTTTTGCTGATCATATATGAATGTCTTCTGATTGCCGCCAGGGCGAAGGATTTGTCAGGCAGGCTGCTGTGCGCAGGCATGGCTACCCTCATTGCCTTCCAGGCCTTTGCGAATATTGCCGTTGCAACCGGCATTTTCCCCAACACCGGGCTGCCGCTTCCCTTTATCAGCTACGGAAGCAGCTCCCTGATCAGTATCTTTATCGGCATGGGACTGGTGCTGAATGTAGGACTTCAACGAGAAACACGACACTTTTGATTCAAGGAGGGTTACGTAACATGACAATTGGTTTGATTGCCCACGACGCTAAGAAAAAGCTGATGCAGAATTTCTGCATTGCATACAGAGGAATTTTGAGCAAGCATACGCTGTACGCCACAGGTACTACGGGACGGCTGATCGAGGAGGTTGCCAACCTGAACATCCACAAGTACCTTGCGGGACACCTGGGAGGCATGCAGCAGATGGCTGCCCAGATCGAGCACAATGAGATGGATCTGGTTATCTTCCTTCGGGATCCCCACAACCCGAAGAGCCATGAGCCGGATGTAAATATTGTGGTGCGTCTGTGCGACACCTACAACATTCCTCTGGCCACCAATCTGGCCACGGCGGAGCTTCTCATCAAGGCTCTGGACCGGGGCGATATGGAATGGCGCGAGGCATTCCGGTGATGCGCAAAAGCATCCCGGGGGGCATTCTCCTTGCCCTGACAGTCTCTCTTGCAGGATGCTCGTCCTCCCTGCAGGATGCCTATGTTTTGGAGGAGAGAATTCCTGCACTCGCAGCAGGAGCAGAGGGCGCGGGATATTACGCGGAGCCCTTTGCAGAGGATCTGTGTGTTGTGACGGATGAGTCAGCGTTCGATGAAGGGCTTGTGACATCCGAGGCCGCGGCCCTCTTTGACGAGGATGGCCGGGAGGTCCTCTACAGCAAGGATGCCTTTGAACGTCTCTATCCGGCCAGCATTACGAAGGTGATGACAGCCCTTGTGGCGCTGGAATATGGAAATCTGTCGGATCAGGTGACGGTCACGGAGGATGCAGTGATTACGGAGTCAGGCGCCACCCTCTGCGGCATTGAGCCGGGGGATGTGCTTACCCTGGAGCAGCTGCTGTATGGACTTATGCTTCCCTCCGGAAATGATGCGGGTGCGGCGATTGCCGTGCACATTGCGGGCAGCATCGAGGCCTTTGCGGATATGATGAATGCGGAGGCGGACAGAATCGGAGCGGTTGACACACATTTTGTCAATCCTCATGGGCTGCACGATCCGGATCACTATACGACAGCCTATGACCTGTATCTGATTTTTCACGAGGCCATGAAAAATCCTGTATTCCGTGAGATTACGGGGACCACTGCCTACACTGCCTCCTACAGGGACCGCAGCGGACAGACTGTGTCGAAGACCTGGAAGGGCGGCAACTGGTTTATGACCGGGGAGCGGGAGACGCCGGCAGGCATCACAGTGATCGGGGGCAAGACCGGAACCACGCAGGCTGCTGGCTACTGCCTGATTATGGCGGAGGAGGCTGCAGACGGAGGGGAGTATGTTTCTGTGGTGCTCAAATCAGACAGCCGTCCGGCGCTTTATGATAATATGGAAAATATAATTTCGATAATTGACAAATAAGTCATTGCGTTTTCCGAGAATTTGTACTATAATTAGGATAATCTAAATTGATTTTTTATACAACATATATAACCCAAGGAGGAGATTGGTATGGTTCAGATTATTGCAGGAAAAAAAGGTAAGGGCAAGACCAAGCATCTGTTGGATATGGCGAATGCCGCGATCAAAGGAGCCAACGGAACAGTGGTTTATCTCGACAAGAGTGCCCAGCATATGTATGAGCTGAATAATAAGATCCGTCTCATCAACGTGAATGAATTCCCCATCACGAGTCCGGAGTCCTTCTTAGGATTCATCTGCGGCATCATTTCTCAGGATTATGATCTGGAGACTATGTATCTGGATAGCTTCCTCAAGCTGTCCTGCCTGGAGGGCGCCGATATTTCCGATACCTATATGACATTGAAAAAAATCAGTGAAAAGTATCACGTCACATTTGTCTTAAGCATCTCCCGGGATGCGGACGAGCTTCCCGAGTGCGCCAAGGGCGATGTAATTATTTCATTGTAATGATAGAAAATCTGTGGTAAAATGACAGGAGCGTTAGGGCTGCCTGCCGCACTGGGCTTCGCTGGTCCGGTGCGGGAGGCAGCCTTTTGCGGACATGGCTGAGAGGGGGTGGCCTGCTGCTTGGCAAAAAAGAAGAATAAAAAGGTAATCCGCTATCGGCGCCCGTTAAATATCAATGTTGGCATGATAATATTTGCCATTATCTTTGTCTATCTCATGTTCAGCGCTACCACCTACCTAAACCGGGAAAAGATTCAGTTTTATGAGGTCGCAGACGGCGGAATCGTGAATACACGGATTTATACAGGGCTTATTCTCCGGGAGGAGCAGGTCAGAAATGCAGAGCGCTCCGGATACATCAATTATTATCTGCCGGAGGGCAAGCGCGCCTCGGTGGGAAGCCGGATTTATACGCTGGACGAGTCGGGAACGCTTGATACGCTGTTAAAGGAGAACGCCGAGGAGGGCCAGGCACTTTCGGACGAAAGCCTCCGCGACCTGCGGGCACAGCTGAATTCCATGATTATGGCCTTGGATGACGAGAATTTTGGCCGTATCTATGATTACCGGTATTCCCTGGAATCTGCAGTGATGGAGTATTCCAGCTTCAGTGCCATGGATCAGCTGGACGCTCTGGCGGCGCAGGCGGGAGCGGCCTTCCAGCAGGTACGGTCGGATGTGTCCGGCGTTGTATCCTATTCCTTTGATTCCTTTGAGACAATGCGGCCGGAGGAGGTGGAGGCAGCGAGCTTTGATCAGTCCGCCTATTCCCGCACCAGGAGAAAATCAGGGGATCTGATAGAGAGCGGATCGCCGGCCTACAAGATTGTCACCTCGGAGAATTGGTCCATTGTATTTCCGCTGAATGAGGAGGATTTGGAGCTGTTCCGGCAGGAGGACTCCCTGCGGATTATTTTTCGAGATGCGTCCCTGGAGCTTTCCTGCCCCTTCTCTGTCATCACGGGGGCAGACGGAGGATCCTACGGAAGGCTGGATTTTTCAAAATATATGGTGGAATTTATAGGAGACCGTTTTGTGGAGCTTGAGGTGAAGCTGGACCAGGCAGATGGCCTCAAGATTCCCATAAGTGCGGTGACAGAGAAGGACTTCTTCTTAGTACCTCTGGATTATCTGGAGCAGGGAGGCGACTCCTCGGATACGGGCTTCTTGAAGGAGGTATACGACGAAAATGGGACCTCGGTGGTCTTTGTGCCGACTACGCTTTATTATGCGGACGAGTCGTATTATTACATTGATACGGATGAGGAGGAGGGCTTCAAGGCTGGGGATTATATAGTGAAGCCGGAGTCATCGGAGCGGTATCAGATTGGGCCTACAGGGTCCCTGCAGGGAGTTTATAACATCAACCGCGGCTACACCGTGTTCAAGCAGATTGAGATTTTGGATTCCAACAGTGAATACTATACTGTGCGCCGGAATATGGATTATGGCCTGTCGGTCTATGATCACATTGTTTTGGATGCATCGCTGGTGGAGGAGGGGCAGCTGCTGTACCAGTAGCCCGCTCGGACGAAAATCTGTCCAGACAGTGTATAAGGAGGCATTTTTATGATAAAGGAAAGCTTGGAGGAAGTACGGGAGAATATTCGGCAGGCCTGCAGGAGAGCGGGCCGGGATCCGAAGGAGGTTACCTTGATTGCGGTGAGCAAGACAAAGCCGGTTCCCATGCTCAGGGAGGCCTATGAGGCGGGAGCAAGGGATTTCGGGGAAAATAAGGTACAGGAGCTTGCGGCCAAGAAGCCGGAGCTTCCCGATGATATCCGCTGGCATATGATCGGTCATCTTCAGCGCAATAAGGTTCACCAGGTAATAGGAAAGGCTGTGCTTATCCATTCCGTGGATTCCCTGCGCTTGGCAGAGCAGATTGAAGCGGACGCGGCAAGGAAGGGACTGGATGTGGATATTCTTCTGGAGGTGAATGTGGCCAGGGAGGAGAGCAAGTTCGGCTTTTTCCTGGAGGAGACGGAGGAAGCCGCCAGAACCATCAGTGCCTTTCCGCACGTGCATATCAAGGGCCTGATGACAATTGCGCCTTTTGTCGAGAATCCAGAAGAAAATCGTGAAATATTTAAAAAATTATATCAATTTGCTGTTGACATAGGTAGGAAAAACATTGATAATGTTACTATGGATGTGCTCTCCATGGGCATGACCGGGGATTACCAGGTCGCTGTTGAGGAGGGTGCTACCATGGTCAGAGTCGGCACGGGAATATTTGGTGCACGATAGGGCGTTTTCATGCGCCTCATAGAGAGATTGGAGAGATAAGATGAGTCTGTTAAGTAAATTAATGGATACCATGCGATTAGGTCCGGAGGAGGACGACGAGGATTACTATCTGGATGATGATTTTGAGGAGGAGGCCCCTCGGAAGCCGCTGTTTGGCAAGAAGAACAGTGCGGAGTACGATGAGGAGGAAGAACCGCCAGAAAAGCCCCGCTTCCTGGGACGGTCCAATCCAAAGGTTGTACCTATGAGGAGAGGCATGGAGGTCACTACCATAAAGCCCACGTCCATGGAGGATTCCCGGGATATCTGCGATTTCCTTCTGGCCGGCAAGGTGGTGGTGCTCAATATGGAGGGCATACATACGGATCTGGCGCAGAGGATCATTGATTTTACCTCGGGAGCTACCTATTCGATGAATGGAAACCTTCAGAAGATATCCGGCTATATCTTTATTGCAACTCCGGATTCCGTGGAGCTGTCCGGGGAGTTTCAGGATATTCTGTCCGGCGGAGGTG